>CAVJZZ010000028.1:0-32673 GCA_963654295.1 Lachnospiraceae bacterium
TTACCTCAAGTCGCTTTATGGGGTAAGGGGATTTTGTGTCATAAAAGATTCCACAACCTGTTTTTGACTCCTCTGGCTTCAATAGATTCCTTCTTTTGCTGGAAAAATCTCCTTATCCTCGGGAGTTGCGGATTTGAGGAGAAAGTTTTTCACAACTGGAGAAACACAAACTAGGGATTGACTTTATTTTTGTTTTTGCCAAATTCACACTTTGCAATTTCGCATTATCACAGAAGCTTGCCGATCCGATTTCTTTTACAGATTCGGGAAGACTTAAAGTAACCAAAGACGTGTAGGAAAAAGCACCAGAGCCAATACTTTCAACCGGCCCCCAATCTATATTGCTTAACAATTTACATTTTGAAAAAGCGCTAGCGCCTATCGAAGTTATAGTAGGATTAAAAGTAAACGATTTGAAAGCACATCCATAAAAAGCCCCCTCTCCAATAGCCGTAATACTTGATGGATAGACTATAGAAGAAAGAGATGTGCAATTATAAAAACAGTTATCAGGAATCTTTGTTATATTTGTTTCTATCTGACATGAAGTTAAGGCTAAGCAATCATAAAAAACTCTATTTCCTAGTTTCTCAACCGTTGAAGGTATGTTTACCTCCTTTAAACCACTATGGGCAAAAGACAAATCACCTATTTCATTCACTCCACCCCAATTTACATTTTCAAGATTCTTACAATTACAAAATGCCGCTTCTCCTATTATTTTCACAGATTCCAAAAAATCAAAAGAAGCGAAAGCGCACCCCTCAAAAGAACTTTTGCCAATTGTTGTTACACTAGGCAAATAATCAACAGAAGCCAATGATGTGCAATTCTGAAAACAATAATCAGGAATACACGGCAATTCAGAACGAATTGATACCTTCAGCAAAGAGCCACAATCAGAAAACGCCCTTTCTCCTATAGTCAAACATTGAGACGGAATCTCAAGACTTTCAAGTCCTGTTTCTACAAAGGCATTTGCTTCCAGCACTTTTACCGCAGATAAATTTACATTTTTAAGATTAGAACACCCATAGAATGCATAAGAACCTATATGCTCAACATTACCCAAATCTATTTTAATTAATTGAGAACAACCATAAAATGTACGACTAGGAACTTCTTGTATATTATTGCTTATTGAGACTTGCTTCAAGAAACCATTCGCCCGAAAAACGCTCTCTTTCAGATTCCTCCCCACCACGGCTTCCTCTATCCCGCAGTTCTTAAAGGCATCACTGGCAGCGTCTAGCCGGTCCTCGCCCTCACTCAGCACGAGGCTGGTCATGTTGACGCAATTCTCGAAGGCACAGGCCTGGATATACTTGATGGTGGAAGGAATGATGAGTTTCTTAAGTTCCGTACACGACAGGAAGGCCGAGCTTTGCACCGTGGTGACACGATAATCCTTCCCACTATAAGACACGGTGGAAGCCAAAGTCAGCTCACCGCTCTCGGGGATTGCACTATAGCCTTTGATGATGGCCGTGTCGGCATTCGCCACGTAACTGATACCATCCACCTTGAAAGAAACTGCGAAAGACTTCCCGACTAGCAAGGAAAGCAACAACGCCAAAAGTACTTGTTTGATTCTCATACTCTTCTCTATGTTTGGCCTTCCGTCGCCTCCAAAGGCTATTCCTCATAATGAAAGAAGCGTGGCGCTGACTATGCCACGTCTAAACTTGAAGGCCGTAGGAAAAGCCCATGCATACAGATATGGAAATAGCAGCCCACGCTATAGCGTGAGAACCACTATGCCCTCCCTTGTATGCATTTGAAAGTTTCCTACGTTTTCAAGTTTACAAGATAAGCATAACGCCTCTTTATATTTCTAATATGTCTTGGAGATGGCATACACCAAATCCGTGATAAAGTTACGAAACTTTTTCAATATATCAACAAGTCACACAGAAAAATTTTCTTTCCATGTCTTTTTTATTTGAAAACGATTTGACATATTGCCCGATTTCCAATTTATTTGTATGTCATTTCTCATTCTGCAGCTTGAAGAATTCCTTCTGTTACTCAATCTCACGCTTTAATTTTTCCTGTGTTGGCATATAGGTAAGATACTTCGCAGCATAGAGTTGGTCGTTGTCGTTCAGAACGGAGTAGTGAGCCACGTATTCATCTGTGTCGACGCAAAGCAATATGCCGATTGTTGAGTTATGATTTCACGACAACCTTATCGACGTGTCAGGACAAACATTGTCTACATGAACTTAAACATTTTCTACTCACTGCGTGGAAAATGTTAGACCAAGCCTGATAAAAACTGATGTCTCTTTTTATTTTACCGCTCCACATTCACGGAGATAGCGCTTGAGAATGAAGCACCATTGCTTGTAGCCCTGTTCGCTGAGATGCAAACCATCTACCGAGAGTTCCCTGCGCAATTCATTGGAACCATGGCGGGTGAACTTCGAGAACAGATCGATGTAAGTTACGCCGCTACGTTCACAATGTGCACGCACACGTTTATTCACCGCAGGCACCACATCCGTCTTTCCCTCCAGTGTCTTCCACCGCTCGAAACCCTCATTGATGGGCAAGATGCTCTGCACATAGAGTTGGGTCTGCGGCGCATCCTTCCGTATCTTGTCGATTACCTTGATGCACAACTCCGCCACCTGTTCACCAGTCAAGTCGTGGCTCACATCATTGATGCCTACCATCAGGAAAATCGCTTTCGGCTTTCCCGGCAATATCTGCACCAAACGATGATAGATGCCCATCGCATCATCACCGGCAATACCTCTGTTGCGGATGTGCCTGCCGCCTACCCGCTTGTTCCAGTCACCGCCAAATTCCGTGATACTGTTGCCGAGCATCACCACATCGGTAGAGTCCACCGGACGCATCTGTTCAAACTTCACCACCATATCGTTATAGTGGGCAAACGATTTGTAGGTCACCTGCTGGGCACATACCAGCGCACAAGCGCACCACGCCAGCAGGCATACAGAGAACCATCTTTTCATTTCACACGTGTTATATATAAATAAAAGCCGTTTGTCCGACTATAGACAAACGGCAATATTCGCTTTTTATTATACTTCTTATTTGAGATAGCTCATCACCTTTTCAAAATAACGCTGCGTGCGCTTGATGCCGTAACGCATTCCCCCGTTCCAGGAACGGATGGCACGTTCGATATCATTCTTCGGATTGTGGAATGACTGTATGAGCAGGAACATCTCCTTCGACTTCGCCACATTGAAACGGTCTGCCAAGCTGAAACGCTTCTTGCTCTTGCGGCGCTTGAGAATGTTGTTACATTCCGCTACGAGGATAGGCGTAATCTGCATGGCCCCACATGAGTTGCCCGACACAGCCTTGGCGTTTCCCCTACTCTCTACCTGGATAATGGCATCCATCACCGGATTCCAATCCACATCATTTACATTTGCTACCTGAACGTTTTCGTCATCTTGCGCCATCAAGGCACAGGGAAGACACATAAAAATCAATAAACATACTACTCTTAAAATTCTACTCATAATGATTTATTTATGGAGCCTGAACTTGATGATGATGGGGTTAGTTCACGATAGAGGCATTGAAAACATCAATGAAAAGACCCTCCATCTGGACTCCAGTTAAACTTACAGAATAACCACTACCAATACAACAAGAGCGATTATTCTTTATTATTCGGGTGCAAAGTTACGAAAAAAATTCCACACGACCAAATTCTGTGCATCCTGTTGTGCAATTTTAAGAATGTAAACGAGTGTTATAACTTGTTGTAATTCAATATTATTTTCTCGCGAAGCCTTTGTTTAAGCCGGAAGTGTGCAATCTGCTGTGCATGTTTGTGCGGCTTGATTTTGTTCGTAAAAAGAACAATCGTTAACAGAAAGGCGGCTACTTCCACCATGGAAAGCAGCCGCCTTATGTTCGTTTAGTTGATCTACAAATTATCCGTAAATCACCTTTCCGTTTTCATCTTCAAACGGAGTGAGGTCCTTGGAATACTGGTTCATGGCACGCAGGCTCATACCCATCGATGAGAAACCGCCGTCATGGAAGAGGTTCTGCATGGTCACCTTGCGGGTGAAATCAGAGAACATCATCACACAGTAGTTGGCGCAGTCTTCAGCATCAGCATTGCCGAGAGGAGCCATCTTGTCTGCAAAGTCCATCATGCCGCCGATTTCCTTGATACCCTTTCCTGCGGTTGTTGCAGTGGGCGACTGTGAAATGGTATTCACGCGTACGTGCTTCTCACGACCATAGATGTAGCCAAAGCTACGGGCGATGCTTTCAAGCATGCTCTTGGCATCAGCCATGTCGCTGTAGCCAAAGAAAGTGCGCTGAGATGCAATGTAGGTGAGGGCAAGTACGGAACCGTATTCAGCGATAGCGTCCATCTTCTTCGCCACCTGAAGCATCTTGTGGAATGATATGGCAGAGATGTCAAGTGTCTTCTGAAGATAATTGTAGTCGAGATCATCATATGTGCGATGCTTGCGCACATTGGGACTCATACCGATAGAGTGGAGCACGAAATCGATCTTGCCGCCCAACTTCTCCTGAGCCACGGCAAAAACATTCTCCAAATCTTCCACGCTGGTAGCATCAGCGGCAATAACGGGAGCGTTGAGCTGCTCGCCGAGTTTGTCAATAGAACCCATGCGCAATGCCATGGCAGTATTACTCAATGCGATAGTAGCGCCTTCTTCTACGGCTTTCACAGCCACTTTCCATGCGATGGAGTCCTCGTTGAGGGCACCAAAGATGATGCCGCGCTTTCCTTTCAATAAATTGTGAGTCATTTGTTTCGTTTCTTTGATTTGTAAAATTCGGCACAAAATTACAACATTTGTGCAATATGGGCAAATATTTCCCTACTTTTCTATCCGCCTATCCCAAGGTTCTCGCATTTAGAGGTTACTTGCATCTATCATCACACCTATATATATTTATAGTTTTGCATAACATAAATCTCCGTTCCGTTGTTCGGAATGTGCGTTCCATTGTTCGGAATGTGCGTTCCGTTGTTCGGAATGTGTATTCCGTTGTTCGGAACGGAGATTTAAGTTAGGTGTAAACACAAAATAATGCAACTTTGATGCATCATTAAATATGGCTTCACTCATGCCACATGCATCATGAGTGAAGCCATACAACCCTATCCTTATTTCGACAAGCGGGGATAGGCGACGCTATAAACGAGAATGACCAGGAAGCACACCAGCGGGACAAGGAAGCCCCATGCGATGTTGCTGTGGTCTGCAATATAGCCCATGAGGACAGGAGCGAACGCACCGCCCACGATGGTCATGATCAGATAGGAGGAGGCGCGCTTCGTGTGCTGTGCGCCCACCTTCTTGATGGCGAGTGCGAAGATGGTCGGAAACATGATGGACTCGCAAAGGTAGCAGAGGAAGAATGCGTACATGCCGACCACATTACCCGTGAAGCACACCACGAGCATGGCCACCGACGCACCAAGAGCACAGATCACCATGAGCCGGTCGGCACGTATATACTTCATCAGCCATGCACCGACCATGCGACCAAACAGGAAAAGTCCCATACCGCCGAACGAGAGCCAGACAGAAGCCGTCTGTGCGCTGATGTGCGACAAGTCGGTCACATAGTTAATGAAGAAGCTGTTGATGCCCGTCTGGGCAGCCACATAGAAGAACAGTGCTACCACCCCGTAAGCAAAAGCCTTGTTCGTCCAAAGTCCACCGCTCTTTCCATCCTGCGTGGTGTCAGCCTCATCATCAAGGTTGATCTCGGGCAGACGCACACGGGCAAAGACCAATGCCACCAGCAGCACCACACACCCTATGATCGTATAGGGCATGGCGATGTCGCGCTCTGTGGGATGGTCTGAGAAAAGGAACAGTCCACCTACAAGCGGACCGAATATCCAGCCCAGTCCGTTGAGCGACTGTGCCAAGTTGATACGCCGTTCAGCGGCATCCATATCTCCCAATACGGTAGCATACGGATTGGCTGAGGTTTCGAGGCAGCACAAGCCGCAACCGATGACGAACAACGAAAGCAGGAAGAACGGAAACGACTGCATATAGCTGCCGGGGATAAACATCAGGGCACCGATGCCATAGAGCAGCAGTCCGGTGAGCACGCCTGCGCGATAGCCCTTGCGGCGTATAATTTCTCCGACAGGCAACGCCATGAGGAAATAACTGCCGTAGACCATCGCCTGCACCAATGCCGACCCGGTCTTGGATATCTGCAAAGAGTCCTGGAAATGCTTGTTGAGCACGTCAAGGATGCTGTGGGCAAAGCCCCACAGAAAGAAAAGGGTGGTGATCAGCACGAAGGGCACCAGATAATTGTGCCCGTCGCGAGTCTTCACCAGTTTTGAGCTATTTTTCATTTGTACGGAATTGACTGGGTTTAACTACGACTCGTCTCAAGTCCCTTGTCCGAGAGACGCATGTCGACGAAACGGGCAAGTGCGTTGGATCTGTTTTCGTTGAGCACCTTGCGTATGCGGGCTGCTGCATCGAGGTCTTTAGCCACCATATAGAGATAGCCTCCGCCACCTGCCCCGGGCAACTTGTAACCCAGGCAGAGGTCGTCTATCAGACTGGTGAGATGGCGCACCGCTTCGGGATTGGTTCCAGCGTCAAGGGCTTGGTTCTGTGCCCAGGTCTTGCGCACCATGCGCCCATAAGCTTCAAAGTCGTTGGCTTGCACTGCCGATGCCAAGTCGAGTGCATGCTGCTTCATCTGCCGGAGCAAGTCGAGGCGTTCGGTCTCGTTGAGGAACATGCCACGGACGATTTCTGCGAGAATGCTTTTAGCCGTACGCGTGATGCCTGTATAATAGAGAAGGTGACAACCTGCATATTCCGGTTGGCGGAACAACTGCTCGGGCAGCCAGCGAGTGAGCGGACGTTGCGCCCATCCCGGCTGTGTCTGCAGGAGTTTGATGCCCTCGAGCACACCGCCATACTGGTCTTGCCAGCCACCGCCCGTGGTGAGCAACTGCTCCAATATCAAGGTGCGGTCGGCTATTTCATGCTTGTCCCAGCCCAGTCCACAGAAATCATTGATGCCGCCGAGCACGGTAGAAGAGAGGATGGACGATGTGCCCAATCCCGACCCAGCAGGTATGGCGGAGAGCAATGTAATCTCGATACCTGCCCCGAAAGCACGGAGCTGTTGTTCGAGGGTCTCATAGTGCTCGCTGCAGTAAGCCGGAAGGAATCCCGCCAATGCCAATGCTGCCTTCGGTATGGAGAATGGCGAACCCACCTTGTTGAATTGTTTCAGTTCGTCGAACGTCGTCACCACCTCGATGGCGCCAAGGTCGATGGAGCGCATGGTGATGCGATATTCCTTGGAGGGTTTCACGTATACCTGCAACGGCGGTTGTCCGTTGAGTTCGATTGCCAGGTTCACTACATTACCGCCTTCCATCAGACTGTAGGGAGGCGTATCTGTCCAACCGCCTGCCACATCGATGCGCACAGGACTGCGGCTCCACACGATCTGGTCGGCATAGACCGACAGACGGGGAGATTGGTTGTGGTTGATGGTGGAGGTGAGCCCTTCACGCATCAGTCCGAATGCATGGTCTTCGTGCGCCTTGGCACTGTTGTCATCTCCCTGCAACGCACTCACACGGGCACGGAACATGCAGTCGCTGATGCGCTGCATACGGCTGGTGGTCTCGGGCAATGCTTCCGGCAACGGCAGTGACTCTTCGGCAAACACGTGGGCTGCCTCATCCAGATTGAGTTGGTAGAACACGCTCTGGCGATAGTTCTGTGCCAATGCCGTCCAGTTCTGACTGCGGAACGCTGCACGCTGACGTGTCAAACGGCGCAAATCCGCATAGGCGGAAATCTCGTCTGCCGAGAATTTGCGGGCGTTCTGCCACAGTTGTTTGCCTTCCTCGCTATCACCTGTTGTCATAAACTGCATCACCTTGCCCATGTCTTCCACATGGTCGCAAAGGGCGAAGATGCGTGCCGACTGAATGTCTTCAGCACCGGAATATTCGATGGAGCTCAGGTCTATGCCGCGCTGCGCCGCCCATTCCGTGAAGGGTTTGCCGAGATAAAGCGTAGAGGGATCATCGAGTTTGCCCTTGAACTTGTCGTTGAATCCGTATGGACGCGCTGCATACAGGTCTTTCTCCACTGGCACCACATCGATACACACGCCCTTGTCGAGCTTCAGTTGCCAATCATTCACGGGCACACCCGTGATGATGTTGCCTGTCGACAGAGTCCAACTGCTGCCCACATGACTGTTTTCGATCCACAAGTCTGCATTCTCAGGTGTGAGTTTCACGTCTATTTGCGCATTCTGCACAAACATGGCGGGATGCGGTTTTGCCTTGCGGAGCATGATTTCACGCTGGTCTGTGACGAGGTTCTGCACATCCACAGTCGACGAGATCATTTCGCGACTTGTGCCATAGTGATAGAAACGGCCGCCCGGCAAGGGGAGAATCACTGTTTTGAGTCCGTTGAGCTCGGCATCCTTCAGTATGGGATGGTTGCCGAGAGCCAAGCCGAACTCGCCATACATATCATAGTTGTCTATCTCGCCCTGGCCGTTCATCGAGTGGCGGCGCATCAGTTCGATGGCACGGTCACTGAGCAGCCAGACACCAATATCCATCAAGAAGAGATAGTTGTCCATCAACTTGCCCATCTCAGCCACGCTCGGCTTCTGAAGCATGAAGTCGAGCTGCGAAGCGTTGTCGCGCCGCATGACAAACACGCCGTGGTCTTTTGCCAAGTCGGGGTCTGCCCACAGACCGTAGCACACCACGTCGGCATCTGGGATATCCTGCAGGGGTTCTTCAGCCCGGATATACACATCGCCGCTGGCAATCAGCGTATGGAGCGATGCGGGAGCCTTCGCCATGATTTCTTCATAGAGAGGAAGTTGCAGCGACAACAAGTTCTGGGTGAGCCGCTGTCCACGTTTCCATCGGAACACAGGTATCGGAGTAAGGATCTTTCCCGAGGGAGCATAGCCTGGCAAGCGCCGGCTCTGTCCTCCGGCATGGAGGAGTATGCGCTTTTCACGGGCGAGCCAATCGGTGAACGCCACCGACTTGTCTGCTTCGTCACGGTAGCAGGCATCCAGCAACCATGCGGTGCCGCCACCCGAACCGAGTTTATGACCTATGGGATCAGAGGTGCAAAACCATTCTTCGCGCCCCACTTGTTCCAAGTCGTGGAAACATTCGACCAGGTTAGGAGGTAGTGATAAGAGTTTTTTCATTGCCTTGAGCATTTTGTTTTTGGGTGCACAGACCTGCATAAAAGAACTGGCGGGAAGTCATCTCACCGCCTGTCTTGTGCTACTTTTCTGCTGCAAAGTTACGATTAATACACGGATTTCTACCTTATTTATTGTATTATTTTCCATTTATGTGTATTATTTCATAGGCGGTTCCGTAGTATTATCCCTACCTTTGCAGCTACATTTAATTACACTAAACAAAACAATATCTACGAATGAGAAAATTTACATTTGCCCTCCTGATGGCTTCAGCGTTCGTTAGCGCTGCCTTCGGAAAGACAAAGCAGGCAACATTCCCTGACGGAACCCCCATCTCCACATGGTTTGCCGACACCACCCGCACAGAACTCGCCCAAATGGGCAAGCAGTATGTCATCACAGACTATGGCGTGGTGAACGACTCGACCATCATCCAGACCGAGAAGATACAGAAAGTCATCGACCTCTGCTATGACAACGGCGGTGGCGTAGTGGTCGTACCCGAAGGCACATACCTCACAGGTTCGCTCTTCTTCAAGCAGGGCACCAACCTTTATCTTGCCCAAAACGGCACGCTCAAAGGCAGTGATGCCATCACCAACTACAAGATCATCAAGACCCGACTGGAAGGACAGACGCTCGATTACTTCGCTGCCCTCATCAATGCCGAGAACAACAACGGCTTCAAGATTGCCGGCAAGGGCACGCTCAACGGCAACGGATTGAAGTTTTACGATGAATTCTGGTTGCGCCGCAAGGTCATCAAGGGTTGCACCAACCTCGAAGCCCTGCGCCCACGCTTGGTCTACATCGCCAATTCTACCGATGTGACCGTGAGCGATGTGCGCATGATATATGCCGGTTTCTGGACCAACCACCTCTACAAATGCAAGCGCGTGAAATATCTCGGCGTGTATATCTTCGCCCCCACCGACGGCTATCCCAAGGGTCCAAGCACCGATGCGCTCGACATCGATGCGTGTGAAGACATGCTTGTGAACAGCTGTTGGGTGAACGTGAACGACGACGGCGTGTGCATCAAGGGCGGCAAGGGTACGTTTGTAGACAAGACCCCGGGCAACGGTCCGTGCCGGAACATCATCGTGCAGAACTGCTACTTCAAGAAAGCGGGCGGCGGTGTGACCTTCGGCAGCGAATGTTATGACGCAAGCAACATCATCATCCGCGACTGCCAGTTCAACGGCACGAGCAACATCCTGCTCTTCAAAATGCGCCCCGACACCCCACAACGCTACGAGAACGTGCTGGCAGAAAACTGCACCGGCGTAACACGCTTCGGCATCCGCACCCGCGTGTGGACACAGTTCTATGACAAGAAGGAGCGCAAGGACATGCCCCGTTCTGTGGTGAACAACGTGACCATGCGCAACATCAACGTGGAAAGCACAGAACGGTTCTACAGCATGGAACCATCCGAGAAATACGACCTCGGTTCGTTTGTCTTCGAGAACATCAACGCCAAAGACCCCGAAGGCAAGATGGACACATCATTCCTCGGCAGCTGCAAGCTGAAGAATGTGAAAGTGAACGGACAGAACATCAAATAACATCTCTCTCTTTAAACCTTTAACGGCGTGAAGTCAGAATCTGACTTCACGCCGTTTTTCATTGCTTGTATCAACGCCACAAGAGTTGCACTCCGCCCACGATGCCCGAGGGCACCAGAGGAGTATCGGCGGTGACAATCGGAGGATATGCCTGCGTGTATTGCTTGGCATTGGGCTGTGCCGCATCGCCTATCATGCGGTTGTAGAGGGAATTGACCACTTCGATACGAAGGCTGTTCACGCCGGTCTTCACATAGGGCGTGATGTCTTGCTCCCATGGACTGCACCACCATGTGCCTGCTTTCACGCCATTCACCCATACCTCTGCCAAGCCGTTGGGTATGGACAGGCGCAACGACAAGTGCTTCTTCAGTTGGTCTGCGGTCAGACGGAAGGTATTTTCATATGCCGCCATGCCCGAATAATATTTGATGCGACTGTCATCCGATTGGGTCCAGTCGGTCAGGCGATCAGTCTGTACGGTGCCCGGACCACCGAGCTTCGGGTCGAAACAGATCGTCCACATGCCCTCCACGCTATCTTTCCGAGTCGGTAAGGATGCGTCGAAACGAGGAAGCGATGTGTCTTCGCCATCTGAAGCCACAAGAAAACATGACTCGCCAGGCTGCAAAGTCAACTGCGTAGCAAGTCCGTCGGGAGTTGCCGTCGATGCCAACCGGTAGCGGCAACCCGTTACGGGGTTCCAACGCTGCAGATGTTGTTGGTTTGTGCGCAGTGTCGTGGCAGCATCATAGGTATGGGTGCTGTGATTGAACACGAAATAAACATCGGCATCTGGTTGGGTGCGGTGGGCGAAATATACCTTGTCGTCGGGACGATCGGCACTCGTCAGGCGGATATCGGGACGGATATGCTCACACGCCAAAGCCTCGGCAAGTGATGCCGCAGGATAAATGCGACCACGACCGTAGTGGCAGACGCCCTGCGCATCAGGTGAAGTCCAAAGACTGTCTGTCAAGGTTTCATAGGCTTCCCGCTCGGCGATGTCTGTCCACGAAGACAACACGGGACGGTCGCCCACAAGAGGCACGCCCTCGCCTACCATCCGTGCGATATGGCGCAAAGCCGGCAAGGGGATGCGTGCTCCGCGTTCCAACACCAGCATGCGGTAGCGCATGGAGTCGGGCAAGAGTATTTCTCCGCTATCGGCAGTCATACGCTGGAGCAGTCCGTCGGTCGTACACACATCGAAATCATATCCTTCGGGTATTCGGGGCAACCGATAGGAGAGCATCTTCATCGGCACGTCGTCACCGGCATAGACGCAGAGGTCTACCACCGCCCTGCCCTGCCGCATCACGCCGGCACAACGGGCTTGATAGTCCCAGAAGGGACGACTGTATTCCCAATAGGTATTGTTGCGGTTCAAGCAATATTGTCTGCCGTTGGCGGTGTTGCCGGGAGTGCGGTCGAGCCAAGGCTGATAGGCAGAAGCACAGACCACGAACTCGTTGAGTCCGAAGCAGTAGGCGAAGTCTGCCAAGTTCTTCAGGTCGGCGAGTGTATGGTTGTATCGTGCATCGGTATAGGCTTCGGCAGAAGCAATCGGTTTTCCGTAGATGTGGGCAGCAGACGAAGACTCCTTCATGTCGTAACTGCCATTCACGTGCTTTGCCCAAAATTCGCCTTGCGGTTTCTGCACGCGTCCTTTCGCCAGGAAGTTGTCCGACGTGATATTCTGTGCATTGCCCGATGCCTGGGCTGTCAGCGTGATGCCGTTTTGCCGACACAGGCGGTCGAAGGTGCCGTAATAGTTGTCGGCTATGAGGTCGGCTATCGTGCGGCGCACATCATGATAGAAGGCTTCTGTCTCGCTGACGGAACCCACCACATAACCTGCCAAAGCGGGCAGATAACGGTGCAGATCATAGCCTCGGCGCGACTGGAAAGCGGTGTCAAAACCTTCTGTCCAGTTTTGCGGTCCTGCCTCATGACTGTCCATGATGATGCCATCCAAGGCAATACCGGCAGTGCGCAGCGTGTCGATCATCGGTTGTACAAAATGGCGCCAGTGACATTCGGCTGCCTGCGCAGAGAGTTTGTCGCACTCCAAGCCCTTGTAGTCAACCCTCGCATGCTTCACCATTGCTCCCGTAGGCACCTGGCAGAAACGCAGCACGAGCCATTCTCCCTTCGGTGCACGCCAATCCAAGCGTCCGTCGGCATTGACCCTTGCCGTCACGTCGATGACCTTGTCGGGATCAATCACATCATCAACAGCATATTGGGGCGTGTCTCCCAGCATCGTGTATTCTGAATATTCGCCGGTTTTCTCTTCCCAGAGGTTCATCTTGGGCATCGACGAAAGGGTGATGTTGCCGATATGGAGGTTCTTGTTCTTGTCGGTATCGAGCGTCCAGTCGTGAAAGCGCAACTGAAAATAGCGTGCCTTGACGGTAGGGAACGACACGGTGTGCTGGTGCCAACCGCCCGGATTGGTAGAATAGCCTGGTTTCAACGGGCATGCCTGATGATAGTTTATTCCATCGTCACTTGTCCACAGTTCACCAATGTCGGGAAGAGGTTGGTAGCCGTCGCCCGTAAAGGTAGCAGACGGCAGCGACGGCACGTTCATGGCGATGGTGGCACTCTTGCCACGTCCTTTGATCTGGTAAGTGAGACTGCTTGCCCGGAATGGTTTGCCGAAGTCCATGGTCACCGTTACTTGTTGGTTACGCCCCGGATAAGGGATGGCGCAAAACGACTTCTTGTCGGAGAAGAGGGAATCGGCACGGAAGGGCAACGGACTACTCGTCACAGCAGGGTGCACCATGTGGTTGTCTTGATACGCACCCTTGTGCAAGGGCACAGCAAGCACAGCCACCTGTTTGAAGCCCAAACGGCTGACGGGAGCAGGCAACAGTTGCGACACCTTGCCGCCATGCACCACAGCCTCGGTAGCCACGATGCGCTTCATCGCCAAGCCGGGAGTGATCCACGGTCCGCCTGCCACATAGCCGTCGGAGATATTGGCTTCAAAAGTCAGTCCCAGCCGCTGTGCCTCAGAGGCTGAATACTTGAACATCTGCCACCAAGGTTCCGACTGAGCAGGGAAAGCGCCCTTGCCCTTGCCGTGCACCTGGTCGTAGTAGACCACACCGCCGACACCGGCACGCTTGAAGGCTTCGAGGTCAGCGGTAATGCCCTCACGTGTAGTTTCCGTTTCGCCATGAAACCACCACACCTTGGTGCGGCATGAGTCTTGCGGCACGTTGAATACATGAACGAGCTTGCGTAACGAGCTGTCGCCCTTGCTGCCCGCCCAAAGGCAAAGCGGCAAGAGCGACAGTAGGAATAGTCTTTTTCTCATGGTTGTATGTTGTATGTCATGGGGCATGCCGACGCAAGGGACACCGGCTGCCACCTATTATTATTTATATTGTGAGGGCGGCACACCGAACTGGTCTTTGAAACACTTGCTGAAATAGTAAGGATTGTCAAAGCCCACGGCATAAGCCACCTCCGACACGTTCTTGTCGCCACTGCGGAGCATCTCTGCAGCCTGCCGCAAACGTATCACGCGGATGTATTCATTGGGGGTATAGCCCGTGGTGCCGCGCACTTTCTTGTAGAACATGGTGCGACCCAGGTGCAACAGTTCGGCTATTTTCTCTACGGTGAGGTCTTTGTCGCCCAACTTGGAATAGATGATCGTGTCGAGACGACGCACGAAGAGTTGGTCTTGGTCGGTGGTGCACATGGACGACCGCACAGACTCAAGGTCTTTACCAAACTTCTGCTTGAGCTTCTCACGCTGGTCGAGCAACTGGAAGATGCGGGCGATGAGCAACTGCGGACTGAAGGGCTTGACCATATAGGCGTCTGCGCCCGACTCCGTTCCTTCAAGGATGCTCTCGTCGTTGCCCAAGGCGGTGAGCAGAATGATGGGGATATGGCTGGTCTCGAAGCTATTCTTCAACCGCTTGGTCACCTCAAATCCGTTCATGCCAGGCATCATCACGTCACTCACAATCAGGTCTACCTCGTTCTCCTTCGCCTTGGCGAGTCCTTCCTGTCCGTCGGTTGCCGAGATGGTCTCAAAACAACTGCCCAGTTCGGAGAGCAGGAAGTCGCGCACATCATTGTCGTCTTCTATGAGCAGGATGGTACGCTTGTTGAGCGGTGTCTGTGCCGTGGCATTGCTTACAGCCGTGGGTGTCTCATCCAACTCGGGCACTTTCACCCGGCCTTCCAGGATAGGACTGCTTGCCACGAGGAAGTCTGACTCCTCATACACCTGCTTGTCGGTCGGTATGCGCACCACGAATACAGACCCTCCGCCCAGGTTTTCCTCATAGCGGATGGTGCCATGGTGCAGGACCACCAACTCATGCGTCAAGTGCAGACCGATGCCGAAGCTGTCGCCCGTATAGTTGCTCTGCATGAAGCGACTGAACAGCTGACTGCGCTTGTCGGCAGGGATGCCCACACCGGTATCGGTCACCCGGATGGTGAGCCAGTCGGTAAAGTCGAGGCTCACCGTGATCTTACCGTCGGCTGGTGTGTATTTAAAGGCATTCGACAACAGGTTGAACACCACCTTGTCGATGCTCTGGCGATCGAGATACATTACGTGTGCAGACTCCTCCGACTTGAAGTGATAGGCGATATGCTTGGACTCGGCAGCATCGTCGAACATCTGGAAGATGTTGCGGCAGAACATCACGGCATCGGTTTCCTGAAGTGCCAACTTCAACTTACCTGCCTGCAGTTTGCGGAATTCCAGCAGCTGATTGATCAGGCGGAGCATGCGCTGCACACTCTTGTTCATGGTGCGTATGGTCTTGTCCAGTTCCGGCTGCCACTTGTTGGCCTTCATGATCTTGGTTTCTTTCTCCAATGCTCCCTGTATCAAGGTCAACGGAGTGCGGAATTCATGGGCTATGTTGGTAAAGAAGGTGAGCTTATACTTGGTGAGTTCTTGCTCTACCATGATTTTGCGCTTCAGCTCGTTCTTCTCGCGCATACTGCGAAAGACAATGCCGGTAATCAAACCCGCTATTGCCAGATAGAGCAGGATCGCCCACCCTGAGAAATAGAAAGGCGGACGCACCGTGATGGCAAGCACACTCTCGGTGCCCCAGTCGCCATCGGAATAGCACGCCTTGGCATGCAGACGATAGGTGCCGGGAGACAGATGGCTGAAAGATGCCCACGAGGTAGAAGAAGGTGTGCTCCACCCCTTGTCATAGCCTTCAAGCCAATAGGTAAACTTCACGTTGTTCACGTCGGAATAGTCGAGCGTGGAGAAGTCTATCGTGGGTGAGTTGTCGTTGTAGCCGAGTTGGATTTCCGTAGAATACGGATAGGAGGTGAAGACCACATTGGTCTGTCCGCTGATGCGTTTCAACCGCGAAGGGGTGACAAGTGTCAGTCCATAGTTACCGCCCAAGAGGATGCGACCGTCTTGCAGGCAGACGGCAGAGTTCTCGTTATAGACATTACCCATCGGGGTGACATCAAACATATAGTTGTCGAATGTGCCGTTTTTCACATCCATGCACGACACGCCCTGCTGGGTGGGTATCCACAGGTTGCCGTCCTTGCCTTCCACCACCGACTGCACCATATTGTTGATCAAGCCGGCTTCACTGCCATAGACATGGAAGCGGGGCGTCTCGCCGTCGTCCACACGCACCAATCCCACGGCAGGCACGGCAAGCCAGAGGGTCCCCTTGCTGTCGATCATCATGTCGTGGATTTCATATTCACGGTGATAGATGCGATAAGCATGACTGTCGCATACGAGGTTATCGGGATTGAAGACCACCAGACCTCCCGAGGTGCCTACCCACATTTTGCCGTGGCGGTCGTTCACCATGCACCTCACCTCACTCAGTCCCACACTGTCGGCAAAGTAGGTGTTGACTGCATAGCCACCCTTGGTGTCTTTCTGCGCCACACCCATGCCCTTACCGAAAGTGCCTATCCACATGCGGTTCCGTTTGTCGGAAGTCAGACAGAACACATTGCAGTCGGGAAGTTTCAAGCCCTCTACACCATAGACGCCCTTACCACGGGTGCCCAACCACTTCACGCCATCGGCGGCTTCGGCAAAGGCATAGATATTGGCATCGAAATGGCTCACGCCCAACAGCTGTTGCATATCGGAAGAATAGTGGTAGAGCGAACCGTCGCGGGTAGACACCAGCACCCCATCGGGCACTTGACGGATCATGCGCACTACATTGGAGAAATCGAGATTGCCGCTGCCGTTGGGGAAGATGCGTTCCACGCCCTTGTCCATCACCTGGATGTGAGACACACCGCCATATTCTGAGCTAATCCAAATGCCGTCGTAGCGGTCGGCTTTCAGTCCCAACAGATAGTTGGAAGCAATAGGAGATTCGCCCTTCTCGTCTGCCATAAAATGCTGGCTCTGCTTGAGGTCCTGACTGAAGACGAAGAGTCCGTTGCCATAGGTGGATATCCAGATGAGTCCCCGGTTGTCTTCCACCACGCGGAAGCGCTCGTAGTCGATATAGTTGGTCTCGCCGTTGGGCAACAGGTTGAGCGGCACAATGTCATTGCCCTTCACCATTCGAATGGTGCCAGTCTTGTTGTGTATCCATGATCGTCCCTTGTTGTCGGCATACACCTTGCCGCCAGGAATGTTCCATTCACCGGTGCAGCGGCTCGCCTGATGACGGTGTGTATCTACAGTCCATGCTCCAAAGTTGGTGAAGAGTATCCAATGGTTCTTCAGCATCAGGTCGCCTGTGACACTCTCTCCCTTAGCCAATGGCACTCGGGCGACAGTTGTCACCTTGCGGTGATGGAGTTCATAGATATTGCCATGGTCGGTAGCCATCAGCGTTTTCCCGTTGCGGGGTCGTGTGCGCAGGATACTCTGTCCTTTCCCTACACATGTGATGCCTTGCGCGTCGTGGACAAAGGCTTTATCTTTCGTGCAGAGGAGGATTTCACCTGGCGAAACGTTCTCAAGATGAAGAACAGACGAGGAACCGAGCGTCTGCTTGTCGAAGCGTTCCACGCGGAATTGTCCGTCGCGATAGTCCACACGGAGTGCACCATCGCTCTTGCCCCACAGCCAAACAACACCGGGAGCAGTGAGTTTCACGTTGGTATAGCGACCTTGCATACCTGATTTGCCCCAGAAGTCTTCAGCCTTGCCTGTTCGCATATCGATGCACGAGAACAGTTCGGCAGAGGTGTAGACCCACAACTTCTTGTAGGAGGTGTCTTCCACCAAGTACTTGATGCGGCTGTCCGCAATCGATGTAGACAGACTGTCATGGCGATAGACGGTCATCTTGTTGCCGTCGTAGCGCACCAATCCGTTGTGCGTGCCAAACCAGAGAAATCCTTTCTGGTCTTGCAGCATGACATTGATGGTATTGGAGGGAAGTCCGTCCTGCAGGGTTATCTTCTTGACGCGCACTTCCACGGGAAGAGTCATCGCCTTCTGTGCATCTTTGCGTTCCTCGGGTTGCTGGCTTTCTTGATGCTCTGCAGAGGGTGCCTGAGCACGATGACAGGCGACAAACAGCAAGAAGGTCTGCACAAAAAGTATTATTCTGAATATGTTGTTCTTCAATTCCAATTAGTTTTTGGTTTTATCATTGGCAAAGGTAGTGTAAATCGGAGACAATACAAAATTATTTCCCTTAGAATACTCATCCAGGCAAGCACAAGGGCGCAATAGTAGTCGACGCGTCCTCGCGTTGACCCTGAGCATCTGAAGAGCAAATGTGATGCTTAGACTTTTGTCTGACATGCGCTTCGAACAAGCTTAGGGGATGCAGCGAGGACGCTGCACCTACTACGAATAAGCGCAGTGTAGGAGGCGACGCGTCCTCGCGTCGACCCTGAGCATCTGAAGAGCAAATGTGATGCTTAGACTTATGTCTGACATGCGCTTCGAACAAGCTTAGGGGATGCAGCGGGGACGCTGCACCTACTACGAACAAGCACAGTGTAGGAGGCAACGCGCCCTCGCGTTGCCCTTAGCACATAAGCAATCCTAAAAGAAAAAAGGGCGCACCACAAGGATGCGCCCCCTAATTGGGATTTTATATGATATGTGTTGGTAATGGGATGCCGCTTATTTGTAACCCGGATGCTGCTGACCAGCCAACCCGGGATTCACATCGAGGATGTTGGTGGTATTGAACGGCATCAACTCGGTCTTGTTCTTGGTCAAGCCATAGAACACACCCGTAGTACCGGTGATCCAGGCGTTATTGCTCGACACGCCCGCCACATCTTCCACACAGAGGTTGCCCTTCTGCTTCACCGATGTGATGCTGAACATGTTGAGAATCGTGTAGGTGTGCTTGGTGGCGCCTGCAGGAGCGTTGGCTTCACTATAGAGTTTGCCGTCTGCCTCATAGAGGGCAGCAGTGGTCACACCCTTGCCGCTTGAATTCAGTATCTTCAGTGTGCTGATCTGGTCATCGGTAAGTCCGAGCTGCTCCACATCACTCTGCGACAGTTCGATATAGTCCAAGCCAATCGTCGGATCCTCGAACTGCGGTGTGGCAGTGAGATAATAGGCACGATAGACGGGCACATTGGCAAACTCGCCCTGGCGCTTTGCCAAGTTGACCAAACGCTCTTTCTCACCCATCAGCTTCTCATACTGGATGCCCCAACGGGTGAGGTCGGTGCGACGCAGACCCTCGAAAGCGAGTTCCAACTTACGTTCCTGCTGGATGAAGGTGAGGAAATCGTCGTGGGTGGTAGGGATGCCTGCAGCAGCCTTTGCTTCGTCACCTTGGAAAGCACGCTTGCGCACTTCCTTCACGGCGTTGACAGCCTCCTGCGTAGGACCGTTGTGGAGTTCGTTCAGCGCCTCAGCATACATTAGGAGCACATCC
Source organism: Lachnospiraceae bacterium (assembly GCA_963654295.1). Classification (GTDB taxonomy): domain Bacteria; phylum Bacteroidota; class Bacteroidia; order Bacteroidales; family Bacteroidaceae; genus Prevotella. The sequence goes on from CAVJZZ010000028.1 coordinate 19,664, forward strand.
GAGTAACGGAGCAACGGGAAGTTGATATCACGCTTGGAGTCGGAAGATCCGCGCTCTTTCTTCCAGTTGATGCGGTATTTGCCGACACCCATGCCGATATAGGTCTCCATCTGATACTTGTTGCCCGTTTTGCTGAGCACCAAACCATAGTTGCAGACAGCCACGTCGCGGCGCTGGTCGTCCTTGTCATAGTCGAAGAAGAGGGTCGGATAAGCAAACATCTGACTGCCGCCCTTGCCAAGACCATCCTCTGAATTGTCGTTGCCCGAGGTAGGAATACCATTGGTATAGCCCGTACGCACGTCTGCAGCGTTTGTACTGTACATACCATATTCGAGCATGGTCTCTTTATCGTAGGTCTGATTGCCGAGATTGCGGAACACCTGGTCGTAGTTGTCGAGCAGACCATTGTCGCCCTTGTCGATGACAGCCTTGCAGGCATCAGCAGCAATCTGATAGAGTTCCGTCACACGGGCAGCATCGTCACGACGGGCGATGTGGAGTGTGGCTGGGTCATAGGTGTTGAGGTCCCAACGCAGAGAGTAGCCGGCAGCATAGAGGGCTACACGTGCCAAGATGCCATAGGCAGAATTCTTGGTGAAGCGCTCAGTGGTGGAAGCGGCATTGGTCTCTCCCTGCCAGGGCAGCAACTCGACAGCACGCTGCAGGTCGGCGATGCACTGGTCGTAGATGACGTCGCGGCTGGTGCGGGATGAAGAGAAGGTGGTAGCTTCTGAAGTAGGAACAGTCGTGAAAGGCACGTCACCATAGAAGCGCACCACGTTCCAATAAGCATAGGCACGGATGGCGAGTGCTTCGCCAAGCAATGCGTTCACCTTCGCCTGTTCGCTATTGGAAACCTTCATCTCGGGAAGGTTCTTGATGCACACGTTGGCATACTCGATGGCCTTATACATAGAGGTATAGGTGCTGCTGAGCATACTGGCGAGGTTGGTGTAGTTATAGTTGGAAACGTCATACTTCGAATTGCTCTCGTTGGAGGCGCACTCGTCCGTTCCTTCCAAGAGCTGGTAGCCCAGTTCTTGGGTGTGGAGCGAGGTATAGGCTCCGACCGTAGCCATTTCGGCACGGCCCACGGTCTCGAAGACAGAGCCACTGTCGGCGGTCGACTCTGACGGCATGTCAAGCCAGTCCTGACAGGAAGTCATGGTCATGGCAATGGCTGCGACACCGAATATATTGAATATCTTGTTCATATTTGGTCTGTATTGAAATGATTAGAATGTTAAGTTTACACCGATAACCCAGCTCTTGGAACGTGGGTAGGAAGAGTTGTCGACACCTGGCGTGAGTGCACTGCCCGAAGCAGATACCTCAGGGTCGTAACCGGTATAGTTGGTGAAGGTGTGGATATTGTTGACCGTCGCATAGATGCGTGCCTTCTGCACGAAGATGTGCTGCAACCACTTCTTGGGGAATGTATAGCCCAAGGTGATGGTGTTCAGGCGAAGGAACGATCCGTCTTCGATATAATAGCTGCTATAGTCGGAGATGGCGGTCTTGTTGTTGCTGGAGATGTTCCAGATGCGGCTGCCGTTGTCTTCACCGGGGTTCAGCTCTGCCAAACGGGCAAGGTTCGTGGTCTCCTTACCGGTAACAGGGTCGATGAGGGTGTAGCGGTTGGCCATGGCTGCAATGGTGTTCTGGTTGGCGAGGTATGGACCTACGAAACGCTGGGTGCTCATGTTGAACACATCGTTGCCCACGCAGAAGTTCATGAAGATGGTCAGGTCGAAGCCCTTATAAGAGAAGGTGTTGTTCCATCCACCCGTGAAGTCAGGCGAAGCGTTGCCAATCACGGTGCGGTCGTTGGTAGACCACACGGGGTTGCCGTTAGAGTCGGTATCACCGTTGATGGCTTTGTACTTCACATCACCGGGCTTCACGCTCTTGCGGTCAGCACCCTTAAGACTTGCCACACCGTCCTTGAGGGTATAGGTGCCGTCTTCGTTCTGGTTGAAGTCGGCTGTGGTGTAAAGACCGTCATACTGCAGACCATAGAACTGACCCAACGACTTGCCCTTCTCGATCTTGAATCCCATACGTGACGAATAGTCCTGGATGAAGTAATCGGTATCGCTGCTACCACCATAGATTTCGAGCACTTTCGACTTGTTGAACGCGATGTTGAAGTCTGTGGTCCAAGTGAAGTCCTTGGTGCGCACGGGAGTGGCGTTGATTACCACTTCGACACCACGGTTGCGGATAGAACCTACGTTCTGATACTGATAGCTGTAACCGGTAGAGGTAGGTATCTTGTTCTTGATGAGCAGGTTCTTGGAGGTGTTGTTATACCAGTCGATGCCGAGGTTCACGCGACCATGAAGCACAGACACATCGAGACCCACGTCGAAGGTTTCGGTCTTCTCCCACTTCAGTGCCTTGTTGCCAAGCGTGGTGCCGGGCACATAGGTGATATAGTCCTTGCCGTTGATGCCATAGTGACCCGATCCGTAAGAGGTGGCATACATGTTGTCGTCGATATTGTCGTTACCAGCCGTACCGTAACCCACACGGAGCTTCAGGTTGTGGAAGATGTTCTTCAGGTTGGCCATGAAAGGCTCCTCAGAGATACGCCATGCAGCAGAAGCTGACGGGAAGTAGCCCCACTGGTTGCCCTTGGCGAACTTAGACGAACCGTCACCACGCAGAGTGGCGTTGATGAGATAGCGGTCGAGGAAGTTGTAGGACACACGGGTGAACCATGACACACGGCCACGACGTGTCTTATTGGAAGTCCATGTGGTAGGTGTACCCATGCTCACATCGTTCAGACCGAAGTTACCATCGGAGAACTGACGATACTCGTTGTCGAGTTTCATCGTTTCCCAATAGGTGGTCTCCTGACCGAGCAATGCGGTGAAATGATGGTCTTTGTTGATATCGAAGGCATAGTTGAGGGTGTTGGTCACCTGCCACTGCCATGCCTCGGCATTGTTGCGCTGACCATAGCCATAGGGGCTCTGGTAAGAAGAAGCGGTCTTGGTAGAACCGTCGTCCCAATAGTCGGTGCGGGTCTGCTTCCACTGATAGCTGGCAGCAGTGCGCCAAGTGAGGTTCTTGATGATGTCGAACTCAATGCCGGCGTTCACCGTAGCAAGACGTGTGTACTTCTCGTTGGTGATGGCGTTGTTGTTCAAGATTGGGTTATTCGAATCGTAGTTGTTACTGCCGGGGATAGACTCGTAAGCATCTGCGAGGTCTTCGCCGAGCAACTGTGCATTGGTGAAACGTATACCACCGGTCACAGGCTGCAAGATGGTCTGCTTCAGCGTACCGCCGAGTGAGCCGCCGCCCTCAAGCTTGGTCATCTGCATGGCAGAAGAGAAGTCGAAGCGCACGCCCTTCCACAGCTCGTGGTTGATCTTGGCACGGATACTGTTCTTATAATAGCCGTGCTTCGCCATGATACCGTCTTCACCGGTATAGTTGTAGCTGAGCATATACTTAGTCTTCTCGCTACCGCCGGAGATGTTGACATTGTGGGTCTGGGCAACACCCGTAGAACCGAACACCTCGTCTTGCCAGTCGATGCCCTCACGGTTGCCATATTCACTGGCAATGCGGCTGTAGGCGTCTGTGTAGAAATCGGCATCGCTCACGCTGCCGCCGAAGAGTCCGGCAAAGCCGTCTTCGTTGCCACGGAGCACCTGAAACTCATACTGGTATTTCACATAGTCTTCCACACCAAGGAGTTCGAGTTTCTTGCCGAGACGTGAGAAGCTCACATAACCATTGTACGACACTTCCGTCTTGCCAGCCTTGCCGCTCTTGGTGGTGATCAGGATTACACCGTTGGCACCGGCAGCACCATAGATGGCGGTGGCAGAAGCGTCTTTCATCACGTCGATGGTCTCAATATCGTTGATGTCGACATTGCGAAGACCGTCTTCCATCTGGAAACCGTCCACGATGTAAAGAGGCTTGGTGCTCTGGGTGATTGACGTACCACCACGCACGGTGATGTTGATATCGGCACCAGGGGCACCGCTCTGTGTGACGATGTTCACACCGGCTGCCTTACCTGTGAGTGCCTGGGCTGCCGAGGTGGCTGGCACTTGTGCCAAGTCTTTACCGCTCACAGATGCTGTGGCTGCGGTCAGGTCCTTACGCTTCACTTTGGCATAACCGATGGACACCACTTCGTCGAGCATCTGACTTGCCGACTCCAACTTCACGTTGATATTGGTGCGGCCCTTGATATCCACAGATTTCTCCTTGTAACCCACATAGGTGAACACAAGGCTCTTCGCCGTAGAGGGAACGGTAATCTTATAGTTACCGTCGAGGTCTGTCACTGTACCTGCAGAACCAGGCACTGCCTTGACCGTGGCACCGATAATCACATCGGCATCATCTCTCACCTGACCAGTGATGGTGATGTTCTGCGCAAAGGCCAAAGCCGGAAATACGAACATTGCTACAAGAGCGCAGCAAAGTTTGTACAAAAACTTTTCGTTTTGCATAAAGTTAAGTTTAAATTTTTAGTTTTGTTACTTTGAAGATTGTATCTTGAATACTGCATCGAATAACTGTTGCAAAGATAATACAAAATATTACATAGTCAGTAAAAATGGGCATAAAAATTATGTATACATTTTACATATTTTTTCAACCCTCTTAGTAGGAGGTGCAGCGTCCTCGCTGCAGCCCCTAAGCTTGGCAGATATGCTTGGCTGGATATTTCTGACAAGACATTCAGATGCCGTTGGGTCGACGCGGGGACGCGTCGACTACTACATTTGCGCATCTGAAGCGCTTGACGTAGGAGGCGCGGCGCCCCGCCGCAGCCCCAAAGCTTGGCTGGAATGCTTGACTGGATATTTCTGGCACGCCATTCATATGCCGTTGGGTCGACGCGAGGGCGCGTCGACTCCTACATTTGCGCATCTGAAGCGCTTGACGTAGGAGGTGCGGCGCCCCGCCGCAGCCCCTAAGCTTGGCTGGAATGCTTGACTGGATATTTCTGGCACGCCATTCATATGCCGTTGGGTCGACGCGAGGGCGCGTCGACTCCTACATTTGCAATATTTGATTATTACTATACAAAAAGTCTCAAGGCTCGCGCCTTGAGACTTTTTGTTTATGTCATTGTGTGATTATTCTGTATAGCCGTCGTTCTGCTTATACAAGCCTGGAGCAGCATTATACTGGTTCTGAGGTATCGGATAGAGATAGTTCTGCACAAAGTCGACACTCGTTCCAGTAGGATTGTTGTAGCTGTTGAACATCTTCGTGATGTCCGACTTCCACTCGCCGTAGCGGATTTCATCGAACCAGCGGACACCCTCGCCTACCAGTTCAAGACGACGTTCACGCTTGATATACTTCATAGCTTCTTCCTTCGAACTGGCTGTCACCTGGTCTACACCGGCACGGGCACGGATCTTGTTCACATAGCTCATGGCACCTGTCAAGTCGCCTTCTTCAGCCAAAATCTCGGAATAGAGAAGCATCATGTCCTCAAGACGGAGAACGGGATAGTTGGTTGGCCAATCATAATAGTTGGTCAATGTTCCCTCATCGAACGACATGCCCAAAGCAGCAAGTTTTGGTTTGGTAGGAACGAGCTTTAGGCAGATGGTCTTCTGATACACCTCGTGAGACACTCCTTCGTCATCCGTATAGGTACCCTTTTCGTTGGCATATCCCACATAGTTCTTTTCTGCAGGCTGATCCTCAAGCGTACCGAAGCCAAGTCCGCGCAAGTCCTGATGGTCGTTCTTCTCATACTCGTAGGCCAAGCTCTTCTCCAACCAGATGGAGTTGCCCATCAAACGGATAGAAGTCTGTGAAGGTGCCAACTCAGGCGTGATGTTGAAGATGACATAGTTGTTGTTCTCCTTCAGACGATGCTGGATGGCGAAAATCGTGTACTTGTTGTAGTAGTCGCTGCTGGGCATCCACTGCTTCTTCCATTCTGTGATGTTGTCAGCCCAATAAGAGTCACCGTTGTCGATGATGGTCTTGAGGAGGGTCTTGGCGGAAGCCTTCGCTGCAGTGTCGTTGAAGGGATAGCCTGCCAAAGTCATATAGGCACGTGCCAACATGGCCTGGGCAGCCATCTTGTCTGCACGACCCGATGTGGAAACGTTTGTTCCCTTGGCATCAACAAGTTTGCTCTTGACAGGCAAGAGGTTGACAGCCTCTGTCAGATCGGGAATGACCATCTGGTCGAACACCTCTCTCGGGGTGGACTGACCGATAGACTTGGACTCTGTGGGAGAAACTGCCTTGCTCACGATGGGCACGTTGCCGAAGAGGCGAGCCAACTCCAGATATGCCCAGCCACGCATGAAGCGGGCCTCGCCCTTAAACTGGTTTCGAGTATCTTCCGACTGGAACTCTGCTGCATCAACCTTCGCCAGCAGATTGTTGGCATCATAGATGGTCTTGTAGAGAAGGTTCCAGGCATCGTTGAACGTGGAGAGTGTCCAGGTGGCACGGAACGTACCGATCTCTGAATATTCACGCAGACCGTTCGGGCTTGGCTCCACCCAGAAGTTGTCTGAGCGGCACTCCGACATCAAGAGATAGGCGTAATAATCTATCTGTTGAATATCCGAATAGAGACCTATCACGCCCTGGTCTACCTGTGTGGCGGTCTTATAGAATGTCGCCGAAGAAATCAGGTTGGTTGGAGGAGTATCCATGTAATCATCGCTGCAAGAGGTGCAGGCCAATGCAAGTGCTCCCATCCATAATATATTTCTAAGTTTAAACATATTCTTTAGATTTTAAAGGTTGGTTAGAAATTGATGTTGATACCGAAGGTGAATGTACGAGACAATGGGTAACTACTGTAGTCGAGACCCAATGCGCTCTGTCCACCCGGTGAAGAGCTGGATGCGGTGTTGGCTGCCTCAGGTGAATAACCGCCATAGTAGCTGTTCCAGCAAACGAGGTTCTCTACAGAGAAGTAAACGCGTGCATAGGAAAGTATCTTGGGGTTGATAGGCAACTTGTAGCCGATGGTCAGGTTCTTGATGCGCAGATAGTCTGAAGAATAGAGCCAGCGTGAGTCAAGCGTTGTTCCTGTGGTGCTGCTGAGGATATAAGGAGTCTTGCCGTCGCCGGTCTCTTCCTCGCTCCACCATGCGTTTCTCCAGTGTCCCATCACGTTGGTGTTGGCACCCATGCTCGGACGGTCGTTGGCACGGCCGAATACACCGAAGATCTTACCGCCTGTCTGTGCGGTCAAGAGGATAGAAGCATCAAAGTCTTTCCAGTGGAACGTGTTGGTCATACCGAACACGAACTTGGGAGTAGGCTGACCGAGGTAGTCCTTATCGCTGGAGTCGAAGTCGCCGCTGTCGTCCACGTCACGGTAACGGATGTCTCCGGGCTGGATTTGCTTGCCTTCGAAGGTAACGGCCTTGCCGCCATGGGCAGCGCTGTAAGCATCGATTTCTGCCTGGTTCTTCCACACGCCGATGGCATCATACATATAGAAGGTGTTGATCGGCTTGCCCACCATCAGCACGTTGGAGTAGTTGCTGCCCTGGAAACCAGAGTAAACAGGCGTATTGTCTGTGCCGAGAGATTTCACCTCGTTCTTGTTGTAAGACATATTAAAAGAGGTGTCCCACTTGAACTGACCTGTCAGGTTGCGGGTGTTCAACTCGATTTCAAATCCGTGGTTGTCGATGTCACCCAAGTTGTCCCATACGGTCTTGAAACCAGACACACCGGGAACAGGCACCTGGTAGAGCAAATCGGAGGTCTTCTTGGTATAGTAGTCGAGAGACAACTGGATGCGGTTCTTCAAGAATGCCAAGTCGATGGCGATGTCAGTACTCTTGGTCTTCTCCCATCCGAGGTCGCTATTGCCCAACGAGTTGGCATAGTAGCCGCTGTAGCCGCTGTATGTCGTGCTCGTCAAGGTAGGATAAGCTGCCGTGTTGCTGATGTTGTTGTTACCGGTTTCACCGTAGCTCACTCTGATCTTCAAGGTGTTCCACCACTTGAGGTCGAGTTTCTTGAAGAACTTCTCATTGGATACCAACCATCCTGCAGATGCTGCGGGGAATACACCCCACTTGTTGTCGGCACCAAATACCGAGCAACCATCCGTACGCAAGCTGGCAGAAAGCATATACTTCTCATCGAAGTTGTATTGCAAACGACCGAAGAAAGAGGTCAACTTCTTCGGGGTCTTCTCGGTCACGGTATTGGTCTTTGCACTAACCAACGAACCGTCGAAAGATCCCTGGATAGCATCATTGGGGAAAGGACCGCTGAAGTTCTGGTCTGTGGTATAGCCCACGCTGGTCTTCTCGGCAGAAGCACCGAGCATGGCGTCGAAGTTGTGTGCCTTGCCAATTGTGAAGCTGTAGTTGGCAACAGCCTGCATCAAGGTCTCCAAAGCACGTTCTGTCTGGTGACGGCCGGAAGATTTGGCACCTTCACCTTGCGACCAGTTCTTGGATGCCATCGTGGTGTAGTAGGAATTGGCATCCTTGTCATAATACTGGGCTGCACCGGTAAACTCGATGCTCAAGTCCTTGATAGGTGTCACACGCACGAAACCGTTGGCAGCCAACTTCATGATGCGGCTCTGGCTGGTGTTCTGGTCCATATAATAGGTAGGACTGGAAGCACTTCCTGCCCAAGGATAGTAGCTGTTGCCGTTGGCATTGGTGATATAGCCGACGCCGGGCTCTGATACAGGAACTGAGGTCAGCACTTGATGAGACTGTGAGTCCTTACCGTTCACCATGCCCGAACCGTCGTTCACGATATAGGTAGGAGCCAGGTTGATGCCGACAGTGATGTATTTGTTGATTTTCGACTCCACCTTGGTGCGGAGTGAGAAGCGCTGATAGCCGGTGCCGCGGGCGATACCGTCCTGGTTCATGTAACCGCCAGAGAACATATAGGAAGAACGGTCTGTACCGCCGGTCACATTGACATTGTAGTCCTGGATGGCTGCATTGCGGTAGAACTCGTCCTGCCAGTCGAGCAAGCAAAGCTGCTCGTTGGTAGCCTCATAGGTGTGAGCGTCACGGTCTGCCTGACTCAGATACTGGAACCAACGGTTGTCGAGAATCACATTGTAGTCGTTCTTGGTCAGTCCGAGGTTTGACAAACGGGTTGCATTGTCATCCTTGATGCTGGCGTTGGTAACACCCTTGTTGGCTGCCTGGCGCAGATAGTAGGCATCGTTATACTTCATGCGGTACTCCATCCACTCGGTGGCACTCAAGATATCGAGTTTCTTCTCTTGATGCTGCCAACCGAACTGGGCGTTGAACGACACTTGCGGTTTGCCGCTCTTGCCTTTCTTGGTGCTTACCATCACGACACCGTTAGAACCACGAGAACCGTAGATAGCGGCGGAAGCAGCGTCTTTCAGCACTTCGATGCTCTGGATATCAGCGGGGTTGATACCGCTCAGGTTGTCCATAGGCACACCGTCTACTACATAGAGCGGGTCTGAACTGGCATTGACAGAAGCAGCACCACGCACGCGGATCTGCATATCGGAACCAGGCTCACCAGTGGTGGTTCTCACCTGCACACCGGCAAGTTGTCCCTGCAGGGCGGTCTCGGCACGAGCCAACGTACGGTTCTCAATGCCCTTGGCGTCCATCTTTGACACGGCAGCGGTCAGCGTGCTCTTCTTCACACTACCATAACCGATCACCACCACGTCGTCAAGTGTGGTGTTGTCTTCCAGAAGAGTAATCGTGAGGGAGTTCTTTCCTTTTACGGAAACGGTCTGGGCTTTATAGCCCACATAACTTACTTGAATGGTTGCGTTCTCGGGTACGTTCTTGATAGTGAAGTTTCCGTCGATGTCGCTCACGCCACCGATAGACGTACCCTTCACGATAGCCGATGCACCGATGACGGGTTCACCGTTGGCATCTACAATTTTTCCTGTGACAGTCTTGGACTGTGCAAAAGCACTCACGCTAACGACCAATAGTATGGCCAATGTCAGCACCCGTTGTGAAAAGGTCTTCCACATACGGGATGAAGCATACAGGTTATTGGTTTTCTTGCTCATAAATGAAGATTTAATTGTTATTGGTATTGGTTAATATTCCTTCTTTTTCTTTTTTAGCATTAGATATATTCACAAGAAGAAGGTCAAATAGTAGGTATTACGGACGCAAATGTATTACAAAAATTAATAACTTACAAGAATTTTACCCGAAAAATATATTTCCTTCTCCCTATTTTTAACATTCATTCAACGTTAAATGTAAAAAGGCGGACTCGTACTGAGCCCGCCTTTTTATGCATTTCTATTGCTTTAAGAATTATTATTCCACAAAAAACTTCCGTGTATATACGTTTCCGTTGGATTTCGCTTTCAACATGTAAGTGCCGCGTGCTTGTTCTGGCAACTGCACCAATTGACTGCCTTGCACCCGCTTGTTCCAGCAAAGTCTGCCGCTCATGTCATACACGGCGATGTCCACTTGCTCGCCAGCCGACACTTCGGTGCGCAACTGGTTGTCGCCTACAAACGTGATCCAATCGTCTTCAGTCGCGTTCACGTTCTTGATAGCTGTAACCTGTGCCACATAGTCGGGCAGATAGAAGCCCAAGTGAGGAGGTTGGTTGTAGGCGGAGTTCTGCCAAGTGATGCCCATACGATAGGTATGGTCGTGCATCAAGGTAGGAACGCGATACATGGTCGTCTCGCTCGTGGTGAAGATGTTGATTGTGCAAGAGTCTGCATTGTTCCACAAGATCAGCTCTTCACGCCAGTCGCCGAACAGGTCTGCCTGCAAGCAAGGAGTAGCCTTGGTGGTGTTACAACTGACGGAATTTCCCAAGTTGGCAAAATACTTGCCATTGATCTGGAATTTCTTGAAAGAGCTCAACTTCGTATTACTATACTTCGTCAGCTCGGGAGAGCAAGCAAACGTCTTCGAATCATACTTACCGTCGAACAACTCATCCTGCAAGTCTCCGTCCCAGTAGATGCGGAAATTGGTAGACGGGCATTTCGTGGAGAGTTGCGTGCCGTCTTCAGCCTGACGTACCACCTTGTCGGAAGCCGACCAGAACTCAAAGCCACGGTGAGCGGGCACGAAGTCGGCAGCCATGCCACGTCCGTTATCGCCCGTTCCCTTTACGTATGTCAGCACTTCTCCCGTGGCAGCATCGTGGATATCCCATCCGTAGGGAGATTCTTCATGCACGTCAAACACCTGCAAGCCGCCCCGGTCTGGAATGAGCGTACTCATGTGGATAGCATCACCATGTCCCAAGCCTACGGCATAAAGCAGGTTGCCGTCGTGGTCGACCGCTGCCGATCCATAGATGATCTCATCTTTACCGTCACCATCCACATCGGCACACGACAGGTTGTGGTTACCGTTGCCAAAGAGCGTGCAACTTCCTCCCGAAGTATTGCTGGTGTTCGTGGTGTATGTTTTGGTTGTTTTGTTGCCGTCGGCATCTGTCACCACGACCTTGTTCTTAGACTCCGATGCATGGAACCACTTGGTCTTCAACTTCTGTCCGTCGAAATCCACAGCCCACATATAGGCATAGGTATAGTAGCCACGGCACATCACTGCCGACGGGTTTTGGTCGGGGCCATCCAGATAAGCCACCGTAGCCAGGTAACGTTCTGCGCGGTTTCCATAGCTGGTATCGGTTCCGTCGACTTTCCAATTCTTCGTAGGACCAGCCTCTCCGCCCAATCCACCATTGCGGTTCGGGTTATAGTACACGGTGTGGACAGCCTTACCCGTCTCTCCGTTGAATACGGTGAGCCATTCCTGACCGCCACTCAACTTGCCGATGTTGGTTGATCCTGAAGAATAACGCCAATCCTTGGTGTTGTTCACATTCTTGATGGTCGTCTCGTCGGCCACAGCACTCACATAGTTGCCTTCGCCATCCTTGCTGCCCGGTGCCGTCTTGCAAATCATCTCCGCCTTGCCGTCTCCGTCAAAATCGTAGACAAGGAACTGGGTATAGTGTGCGCCGGCACGGATATTTTTGCCGAGGTCTACGCGCCATAGCTTGGTACCATCGAGTTTATAGCAGTCAAGATAGACATTGCCCGTGTAGCCCGCTATTGAATTGTCCTGAGAATTGGACGGATCCCATTTCACAATCAGCTCATACTGACCGTCGCCATCCACATCACCCACACTGCAATCGTTGGGCGAATAGCTATAGGCATCACCGGCAAGCGTAACGCCACTGGCGGGACGGTCTAACTTCAACTGAAGGAAGTAATCGTCCACGGAAGTTACCGCCGGAGAAGTTTCGATCACTTCTCCGTTCAAGACGGTCTGCACTTGGAATTGGTGCACACCGCTCGTCGCGTCTTTATAGTATGTAACATCAGCGATGCCGCTCTTGATCACGGCTCCGTCACGAAGCACATTGAAAGTAACGTTCTTGTCGTCCGTGCCAAGAAGTCGCCAACTGATGATGTTGCCACTTCCCTGCCCGTTCTTCAGTGCCACCACACCGCGGTCCAGCTTTTCCATCTGACTCGTCGGCGTGATCCACTGAGCCTGCGCACTGCCCGTGGTGAGGGCGAGTGCAAACAGGGAGGATATCATTCGTATTTTCATTCTTTACCTTATTATATATATACTTATGGCATGGGCTTGAGACCTTCCCATTTCACATTCCAGTTGCCGTCTTGCGGGAAACCAGGGTTGGGGTTTGTAGAACCGTCCCATCCGGCGCACATCATCGCCACCGCCATGAGATAACCGCCATTGCCTGGCAGATAGAGGCGCAAGCGACCGTCCTGATAGTTGTGACCGTTGACGAGATAGGTGTTCTTCTGCTCCTTCATCATCAAAGCGCCCACAGCATTCTGCGGTTCACCCATACGGGCTGCACACATCGCCATCATCGGATAGTCCCATCCCCAAGAGGTGTCCCACTTCCAGTTCTTCCAGATCCACTTCTCGGTGTTCTTCATGATGTCGAGGTTCACCTGCTTGCTGTTGTAGGGAAGCAGTCCTACGGCTCCTGTCACGGCGGGGTGGTCGCTGAAC
>CAVJZZ010000029.1:0-32241 GCA_963654295.1 Lachnospiraceae bacterium
TCTCACGACAATTGTCAAACAATCTCACGACAATTGTCAAACAATCTCACGACAACTGCCAACACATCAACAAGGCTATATTCTCACACCATCATCCCGTAACAATATTGTCATACCGATGACACGGTAACGAAAAGGGGATTGTCGAACTTTGCATTCGTAAGAATACAAAGACGACGAACATGAACAAAACGAAAACGGCAGCATGCCTGCTGCTGACGCTGCTGGCGACTGCCACGGCATCAGCCCAATCCGACGACACCATCGACCGCACACCACAAATCCACGGCACCATCCGTGGCAAGTATGAATATCAGCCCGACGACAAGGCGGGACGCTTCGAGGTGCGCAACGCACGCATCAGCGTGGACGGAAAGGTGGCAGAAGCCGTGGCATACAAGGCGGAGATAGACCTCTCGGAAGAGGGACAGATCAAGATGCTCGATGCCTATACGAGGCTCACACCCGTAGACCGCCTGCAACTGACCATCGGACAGATGCGCGTGCCCTTCACCATCGACGCGCACCGCTCCCCTCACCAGCAGTATTTCGCCAACCGCTCGTTTATCGCCAAGCAGGTGGGCAACGTGCGGGATGTGGGTGCCACAGTGGGTTACACCCTGCACCCCGGCTTCCCTGTCATCCTCGAGGCAGGACTGTTCAACGGTTCGGGACTCACCAACCAGAAGGACTTCTGGACGCGCGAGGTGAACTTCTCCGCCAAGGCGCAGCTGTTCTTCCCCAAGGGCTGGAACCTGACGCTCAGCACGCAGAAGATCAAACCCGAGAACGTGGGCGTGATGATGTATGATGCCGGTGCCTACTGGCATGCGCACGGTTTCCATATCGAGGCGGAATATCTCTACAAGCACTATGCCGACAATGCCTTCCGTGATGTGCATGCCGTGGATGCCTTCGCCTCGTACGACATTGCCCTGAAGAAGTGCTTCTTCTCGAAGATCACGCCCCTCGTGCGCTACGACTATATGACCGACCACAGCGACGGCAAGGCGTATACCCTGCGCACGGCAGCCGACGGCACGGAGGTGACGGGACTGAAGGTGAATGACGCGCAGCGTGCCCGCGTGACGGGTGGTGTGACGCTGAGCATCGACAAGCCCTTCGTCTCTGACATACGAGTGAACTACGAGAAATATTTCTATCGCAAGGGCAGCGTGCCCAAGACATCAGAAAAAGACAAGTTCGTCATCGAAGTGATGACACGGTTCTAATCACAATAAAAACGAAGCTCGGCTCTCTGCTCAAAAAGCAGGGAGCCGAGCTTCGTTTTTATATAGCATAGGAGGCGCGGCGCCCTCGCCGCAGCCCCTGCGCTTGTCAGCGGCGTCGTCACGCTATTTCTGCGACTCTTCAGGCGCCTTGTCAATCAGATCCATGAACTGGTCGAGTTTGGGCGTGATGATGATCTGGGTGCGGCGGTTGCGCTGCTTGCCCACCTCTGTGTCGTTCGACGTCACGGGATTATACTCGCCACGACCACCGGCAGTGAGACGCTTCGGGTCTACGCCATACTGGTTCTGCAACGCCTGGACAACGCTCGACGCACGCAGACAGGAGAGATCCCAGTTGTTGCGGATGTTCTTCATCGACGCAGCAGATGCGTTCACGGGCACATTGTCCGTGTTGCCCTCGATGAGCACCTCGTAGTCGTTGTAGTCGGTGATGATCTTGGCAATCTTGCTGAGCGTCTCGGCGGCACGGTCGTTGATCTCATAGCTGCCGCTCTTGTAGAGCATGTTGTCGGCGAGCGAGATATACACCACGCCCTTGAGCACCTGCACGTCCACCTCCTTCATCTCATCCTTGCTCAGCGAGCGGGTGAGGTTGTTGGTGAGCACCATGTTGAGCGAGTCGCTCTTGCTCTTCACCTCGACGAGATGACGGATGTATTGGTTCGACTCGTTGATCTGGTCGACGAGTTTCTCGATGCTCACGTTATTCTGGCTGGCGTTGCTCAAGCTCTTGTCGAGCGAGCTCTGCAGGTTGGTATACGCCTGCTTGGTCTGGGCGAGCTGTTCCTCCAAGCTGGCTACGCGTGCCTTGCTGGCAGCGAGCTGTTCCTTGGCATCCTGGTAGTTGCCGGTGAGTTCCTTGTTCTCGCGCTGGCAGTTCTCCAGGTCCTTCTTGCTGGCGCAACTGGTTGCCATGAGGCAGCCGGCGACGAGCGAAAGCACTAATACGTTCTTCTTCATATTAATTGTGTTTTTGGTTGATAATCGGTTTACGCTTCCTATATGACGTTTCACACAGGAGGAAGTAAACCGGAATTAAGCGTATTTAACAAGGTGGAGGCTTGTTGCCGCCTTATTTAACTTCTTCTATCAATTCGTGGATGCGCAGGCGCAGTTTGGCGATGTTGGTAGGTTTGGTGACATACTCGTTCATGCCGCACACGATGCCCTCCTGCTCGTCGGCAGCATAGGCATAGGCGGTGAGTCCGATGATGGGCACGGTGGGCGACATCCTGCGGATCTCGCGTGTCGCCTCATAGCCGTTCATGATGGGCATGCCGATGTCCATGAGGATCAGTTCGGGGCGGTGCTGTCGGAACAGTTCCACTGCCTCCTGACCGTTCCAGGCGTGCAGCAGGCGGTAGTCTTTCTTCAGCACGACCTCCAGCAGCTTGTAGTTGCTGGCGTTGTCCTCAGCAATGAGGATGCTTTTATCAATGGTGGTGTTCATGATGTGTTTGCTTTTTTGTTTGATAGTAGGTGCAGCGTCCCCGCTGCATCCCCTAAGCTTGAGGTTTCCATATTTCCATATTTCCATATTTCCATATTTCCATATTTCCATCTTTCCTACAAGTAATCCTCTTTTATTTCTTCGTCGGGGCTGGCGGGATAGAGGGGGATGGTGAACATGAAGCGGGCACCGGCTTTGTAGGACGTGTCGACCCAGATGCGGCCGCTCATGCCCTCGACGATCACCTTGCAGAGGGCGAGACCCAGACCCGTGCCCTGGACGAACGGGTTGAGCTTGACGAAGCGCTCGAAGATATACCCCGCCTTGTCGTCCGGGATGCCGATGCCCGTGTCGCTCACCGAGAAGATGAGCGTGCTCGCCGACTCGTTGACGGTGAAGCTGAGGCGGATGTGTCCACTCTTGGTGAACTTGCTCGCGTTGGTGAGCAGGTTGATGATCACCTGCTTGAGGCGCATCGGGTCGGTGCGGATGAACAACTTGTCGACGGGGAAGTCCTCCTCGTATTCCACATGCTCCAAGGGCTTCGCCTGCTTCACCGACGCCATGCTGTTGTGGCACAGCTTCACCAGTTCGCAGGGCTTCCACGCAATCGTGACGCGTCCCGACTCGATGCGCGAGATGTCGAGGATGTCGTTGATGAGGCCGAGCAGCAGGTTGGAGTTCTCCTTGATGATGGCACTGAACTGCACCTTCTCTTCCTGCGAGTAGTCGTCCATGGTCTGCAGTTCGGAGAAACCCACGATGGCGTTGAGCGGCGTGCGGATCTCATGACTCATGTTGGCGATGAACGATGTCTTGAGGCGGTTCGCCTCCTCGGCGGCATCCTTCGCCTTCATGAGTTCCTCGCTCTGCTGGATGAGCATGTCTTTCAGGCGGCGGAGGCGGTGGATGTAGTAGAGGGCGAAAGCCAGGCAGCAGAGCAGGAAGAGGGCAGAGGCGAAGACGCTGGTGATGATCTTGCGGTTCTTGTCGAAGAAGTCTTTGTCCTGGTTGATGACGGTGGCGCCGGCGGGCAAGTCCACCTCCTGCAACTTGAACGCTTCGAGCTGTGTGTCGTTGAAGACATACTTGCATGGACGTATCCAGTGGAGTCCCCGCTTGTCGGTGCCGTTCTTCAGATAGTTGTACGCCAGGTCGGCCAGTTCCCTGCCCACGAACGCATAGGTGGGCACGTAGCCGCCGATCGCCCAGTTGGCGATGCCCACCGACGAGAGCGAGAACGCCGGCAGCGTGCGGTTGGCATTGCGGAGCACCCCCGTGGTGTTGGCGAGCACGTAGCTCTCGTTGCTGTCGATGCGCCAGGTGCCGATGAGGAGCACGGTGTGCGGCGGCATGTGCTTGAGGCTGTCGCACACCTTGGGCAGTGGCTGTTGCCGTCCGTCGAGCAGCAGCAGGCGCGGTGCCCCCCGTTGCGCCAGCTGTTTGCGCACGAGCGACTGGATGGAGAGGCCGCCGAAGGTGAAGTCGGAGAGGAATGCCAGCGTCTTCATCTGGGGATAGAAGCGGCGTATCAGGTCGATGTTGCGCCGGATGTCGTAGCGGTAGAAGATGCCGCCCACGATGTTGAAGTCCTTGAACTCGGTGTATTCCCGGCTCTCGGGCATCCATGTGCGCAGGTCGACGCTGTCTTGGGGCAGTTCCACCGTGTTGGTGCTCACCATCGCTGCCATGGCGGGCGTGGTGTGCGCGACCTTCGAGTCCTGGGCAAGGAAGGCAGCCCATGCCTCCTGACCGAGCATGATGATCAGTCCGGGCGGGTTCTTCTCGTAGCGGGCGAGCAACTGCCTCATCCGCTCCTTCCAGGCGAGCGCCTCCGAGAGGTTCTTGCAGTTCATCGTCTCGATGGAGATGTTGGCGTTCTGTCCGCTCTTCACCCGGTATTCGTCGAAGAACTCCGCCAGGTTGGCGTTCATCCTTTCCGTGTCGGGATTATACGACGTGATGATGAGGATGTGGCGCCGCACGCCCGTTGCCGCCATGACGGAGGAGGCAAGGGTGAAGAACAGGCAGCAGAGCAGAGCCCTGCGGATAGGAGAGAGGATGCTCATGCCAACTTCATTGCGTGGATTTGTATCGTGTTGAGCAGGCGGTCTGGCACGATGGGCTTCGCCACATAGTCGTTGACGCCCATGTCGTAGCACTCGGTGATGTTGTCGTGGTCGGTGATGGCGGAGGTGACGATGATGACCATCTGCTCCTTCGTGTACTTCTCGCGGATTGCCTTGATGAGGTCCCAACCGTTGATGTCGGGCATCATCAGGTCGAGGAGCACGATCTGCGGCTTGAACGATTCGATCTTCTCCAGCGCTTCCTCTCCGCTCTCGGCGGTTTCAGACGCTACGTTCAGCTTCTTGATGATAGCCGAAACCAAGGTGACATTGGTGGGAATGTCGTCTACAACTAAGATTTTGTATTTCTCCATATCTGTATGATTTAAGTGGGAACGTCGCTACAGGCTGGCGTGGATGCCGTCGATGTCGCAGACGACACCCTTGTCGGTGGTGAGTTCCTTGAAGTTGATGCTGTTGAACAGGCGGTGGTGCGTGCCGATGACGACCACGTCGTAGCGCACGGCGAGCACGTTCGGGTCGGTATGGACGCCGATGTGGTATTCCCGCGCAATCTTGTCAACGTCTACCAGTGGGTCGTAGACCGTGACGGGATAGCCCATGCGGGTGAGGTGGTGGTAGAGGTCTGCCACCTTCGTGTTGCGGATGTCGTCGCTGTCGGGTTTGAAGGAGAATCCCAAGATGAGCACGCGCGTGGTGTCGGCAGCCATGCCTCGGCGGTCGGTGTGTGCCTGGATTTTGTCGGCGAGCCAGTGCGACATGCTTTCGTTCTCCTTGCGTGCCGTGGCGAGCAGTGAGGGGGTGATGCCCGTCTCCTGCGCCTTGGCGATCATGTAGTAGGGGTCGACGGCGATGCAGTGGCCGCCCACCAGTCCTGGCGTGGCAGAGATGAAGTTCCACTTGGTGGCTGCCGCCTGGGTCACCTCGTTCAGGTCGATGCCCATGCGGTCGAAGATGCGGCGGAACTCGTTGAAGAAGGCGATGAGCACGTCGCGCTGGCAGTTCTCCATGATCTTGCATGCCTCGGCGGTGCGGATGTCGGGTGCCTTGTAGGTGCCGTTGGTGAGCACGGAGTTGTAGAGGCTGTCGATGATCTCCGCCACTTCGGGCGTCGACCCGCTCGTCACCTTGGTGATGTTCTCGATGGTGTGCACGGGGTCGCCGGGGTTGATGCGCTCGGGAGAAAAGCCGAGGAAGAAGTCGCGGTTGTATTTCAGCCCGGATGTCTTCTCCAGCAGCGGGGCGCACACCTCCTCGGTGAGTCCGGGATAGACGGTAGACTCATAGATGACGATGTCGCCCTCCTTGAGCAGGCGGGCAACGGCTGCGGTGGCGCTGCACACGCAACTCGTGTCGGGCTTGTGGTCTTCATGGACGGGCGTAGGCACTGCGATGATATACACGTTGCAGTCCTTGAGGTCTGAGATGTTGCTGGTCAGGCGCAGCCCTTGTGCCAACGCTCGGGCTAAGGTCTTGTCTTCGGATACCCTGACGTGCTCCAGCGTGTCTACCTTCTGGGGGTTGATGTCGTATCCGACGGTGTCGTATTTCTTGGCGTAGAGGCACGCCAGCGGCATGCCCACATATCCCAGTCCTACGACTCCTACCTTAAACGCTTCGTGTTGTTCTTTCATTATCTTGTATTGTCCTTAAATTTTACATTTTCTCCAGTTGCGCGTAGCGCGAGATCTTCTTGGGGTTCCACGCGTCCTTGTAGGAACGCATGAAGAACAGCTCCTGTATGTGTGCCGTTGTCCTGGCGATGCGCAGGAAGTAGCCCGTGTAGGGCGACATGAGGGGCATGAACCGGTAGAGGTGCGCTTCCTCCTTCCTCCGTTCCGACACCAGCATGATGAGCAGGAAGGCGAACTGCGAGAAGCAGAGGCGGATGAAATAGCCGAGCACCAGCACCTCGATGATGTGGGCGTTGAAGGTGATCATCAGTTGGATGATGTAGAACACCCACAGGAAGTTGAGCACGCAGTCGTAGAGGAGACTCTCCAGATTGGAAATCCAGTTGAGCACGTTCCAGTTGCGGTTGGGGAGCAGGATGTCGCTGTGCTTGCGGATCCTGAACCTCACCAGCGAGCGCGACCAGCGGATGCGCTGCCGGTAGAGCTTGAACCACTGCGTGGGCACGTTGGTCATGCAGATGGCGTCGTCGGCAAACTTCACCTTGTAGCCCGCCTTTCGGATCTTCTGGGTGAGGTCGCCGTCGAGTCCGGGACCGATGTCCCAGTAGCCCACCTCTTTCATCACTTCCCGGTCGAAAGCCCCGAAGGCGCCCGAGATGATATGGTAGATGCCCAGTTCGCTGGTCACGATGCGTCCCACCTGTATGCGCTTGAGGTATTCCACCGCCTGAAGCGATGTGCACAGCGTCTCGTCGCTGTTGCGCACCTTCACGCATCCGCCCACCGCCTTCACCTGGCTGTCCATGTAGAACGGCACGAGGATCTTCTCGATGGCGTCGCGGTCGAGCGAGGAGTCGGCGTCGAGGCAGATGATGTATTTGCCCCGTGCCATGTTGGCACCGTAGTTGCTGGCGGCAGCCTTTCCGCCGCGCGTCTCCAGGCGCAGGTAGTGCTGCAGGATGCCCGCCTTGACGAGGTCGTTGCAGATGAGCTGCGTGGTGTCGTCCGACCCGTCGTCCACAACGATCAGCTCGTAGTTGCGGTAGGTCTGCTCCTTGAGCGTCTTCACCAGTTTGTAGATATGCCGCCCCTCGTTCTTGCCCGGCACGAGGATGCTCACCAGCGGGTTCTCCCGGAGCAGGTAGAACCGTGCGAGCTCCTTCTCCCGGCGTACTGCCTTGTGGCGGAACACCCGCATGCCGATGACGAGGTATTCGAGGATGTAGTAGCGCGGCATCTCGATGAAGAACAGAAACCAATAGGTGTTGACGATGCTGCCCAATGAGAGCGTGCCGAGCCAGTCGGCAAACTCGTTGATGGGTTCTATCAGTTCTAACAGCATATCGTAGTCCTCATTCGTTTAGTTGAGCCACGCAATCATGAAGGCGATGACCACCGCCAGCAGACCGGCGGTGACCACCAGCAGCGCCACCACCTTCTTGTAGAAGGCGATGCGCCGTTCGTCCTTGTCGCCCTTCGCATCCTCCTGGCGGAACAGCGACAGGTCGGGCACTTCTATCTGCTGCACCGGTTTGGCGGAATAGTCGCAGAAGTCGTCGGGCACCGCTGCCACATAACTCATGTTCTCGAAGAAGTCCTCGTAGTTGTCGTCGTGGGTCTTCGACTGCGACATGAACGTGTAGCACACGCTCTCTCCGGATTCTATCTTGTGGGCAATCTTGCGGATGCCCGCCGACAGGTCGTGGCGGAACTGTGCCGTGATGACCTGGTTGTCGGCTTCCTCCTGGAAGATGGAGCTTGCCACGTAGAAGATGTTGTTGTTGTACGACACCTTGTGGCTGAAGAACACCTTGCAGAGGTCTGCCTGTATGCTGTCCTTGATCTTGACGGTCTTCCTCTCCTTGTCCAGGATCCACACCTTGCCGATGAGCACGGTGTAGTCGGTGGTGAGATTGTTGGCGAGCAACTGGCGGCGCACGCGGCTGATCATGATGGCATACTCCATGAAGTTGTCGTAGTAGTTGACGAAGTTGGAGAATATCACGCTCCCCTCGGTGAGCGCTCTGACGCCCTCCTCGGTGATCTCGGTGTCCGCCACGTCGTGCGGAATCAGTCTGCTCACGGGCGATGTCTCCTCGCAGTTGGTGCATACCGCCTTGGTCTCCGGTGTGGTGAACGAGTTGCCGCAGGTGTTGCAAGAGTAGATGACCGCCGGGCGGTCGTAGTCGACGCCGATGTGGCGCAGCATCTTGTGACACTTGGGGCAGATGAGCATGCCGCCCACATTGTAGGACGACTCCGGCGACACGTTGGCGCAGCTGAAGTGGTGGATGATGTTCTGCAGTTTCAGGTCGCTCTTGCCGCATTGCGGACAGCACTCCGTGTAGAGCAGGTGGCTGTGGTTGCAGTGGGGGCAGAGGTGCTGCTTGAGGTGGAACTTGTGGATGCGCAGCGCGCCGTATTCCAGCATCGTCTCCTTGAACATGAACATCTCGCTGAGGTGGAACATGCCCATCGCGTGGAAGAGCTCGAAGATGGGGTTGATATAGCCCGTCGACGACATTTCGATCAGCTCGTGTGTGATGACGCGCTGGTTGCGTGAGAGCAGGTAGCGGCAGATGTTGGAGAACAGGTGGTTGGGCGTGGTGGGGCGTGCCATCTCCCGCTTGATGTTGTAGTGCAGGCAGGCACGCTTCACGTTGTCGATGATGTCGTATACCTTTTCCGAGTCATAGTCGTTGGTATAGGCATCGATGAGGTGGTCGATGATGCGCGGCTTGTCGTCGATCGTCTTGTTGACGAAGATGGGCTTGTAGCTGCACTTCATCGAGAGGATAGGGCTGGCGCCATAGAGTATGGACGACAGCGCCTGCTCCGTGCGTGCCTTGATCATCACACAGTCGAAGAAGTCCTCCTGTATGTCGATGCAGCTGTCCACGTCGATATAGTTGTCGATGACGAGCACCTTGTCTCCGCGCTTCGTCTTTTTCAGTCCGATCATTTCTTGTCCTTTCTCTTCTTTTGCTTCCCGTTGATGTCCACGTCGGGCTTGGCGGGGTGCGTGTTGCCCTTGTCGTCAGGAATGATGTATTCCGGCAGCGGGCGCGGGTCGGTGAGCGCCTTTATCTTGTTGATGCGGATGCGCACCGGCAACTTGTTGGTCATCGCCCATTCAGGCACGTGCTGGTAGGGCTTGAACGTGAAGTATGCCATCACGGCGCTGGCATCGTGCGAGAAGTTGCCCTGCAGGTGCTTGGGAATCTCCTCGACGCGCAGACCCACCATGGTGAGCTTGGCTTTGACCACGGCGTCGGCGTTGATGATGACATCGGCGTCTGCCGGACTCTCCAGGTATTTCGCCTTGTCGCTCGGCACGTAGGCGATCACGCCCAGGTGGCACGACTCGTAGTCCTTGTGCTGGATCGCCATGATCTGTTCCTGCTTGAACACGATGGCGCGCTCCGTGACGTTGATGTCGGTAACGAAAGCGTCTTGCGGCGTCCTGCAGTAGTGGATGGCTCCCGTGTTGTGGAACTGGTCGAGCGCCTTCTGGGGTATCTTGGTGTGGTTGTTCCCGTTGCGGTTGTTCATGTACGACCACGTGTTGTTCTTCATGTTGTCGTAGATTGCCACCTTGTTCATCTGCTTGCGCAACTCCTCCTCGGTCTCGGCAATCTGTGCTGCCAACTGGTTCTGGCGCGTGTTGTCGGTGAGTCCGTAGTAGATGTCGGACGATTCGCCGCGCTGCTGCTTGCGCAGTTCTGCCAGTTTGGTGCGCAGCACGGGAATCTCCTCGCGTGCCAGTTTGGCCTGCAGTTCCATGTCGTGGGTCTCGCGCACCACGGAGGGCAGGGTGTTGAAGTCGTACTGGTCGAGGATGTTGCTCAGCAGCACGTAGGTATAGAGCGTGTCGCCCTCTTTGACCGGGTCGCCCACGCCTTTGTTGATTTCCAGTATCAGCAAGTCGTCGCACGCCCTCAGCTTGTTGTCGTCGAGCGTGATGTAGCCGTCGTAGGTGGCATACACCGTCTTGCTGATGACATAATAGGCGAGCACGGCAACGAGGGCGAAGAAGACGGTGGCGTAGACAATCTGCTGTCTCGCCAGGCGCTTGTTCTGCGATTTCAGCAGATCGGCGGCTTCCTGCTCCTGTGGCTTGTTGTTGTGTTGAAACTCGTTCATAGCGTTGTCTCTACGAATATTCCTTTCATGTTGTTGCCCAGTCCTGCGGCTTTCTGCAGGGCGATGACGGTGAGGGCGCGGTTCTGCATCAGTTTGTAGAGCCGTTCCATGCTTTCGAGCAGTCCCGTGTATTCTTCCATCCGCGCCAGGTAGTTGTAGCCTGCCTTCTGGTTTCGGTAGGCGTTGCGCCGCATCGCCACATAGCCGTCCATCTGCTTGATGTGGAACGCCTCGGTGGCAATGGCGCGGTTGATGTTGTTGATCTTCTTGATGAGGTTGCCGCATGCGGTCTTGAGTGCTGTCACGTCGGAGGTGCGGTCGTTGCGGATAATCTCCTTTTCGGTGGCGAGTGCCTTCTTCTTGCGTCCGCTCTCGTCGTAGAGCGGCAGGGTGAACCTCACGCCCACGTCGGCATTGTTGCTCATCCGGCTGTTGCTTGTCCAGTAGGACGACCAGCGGGCGAAGGGTGTGAGCCGTGTGGTGGACAGATAGTTGGTGAGTTTGCTGTCGTTGTCGGCGATCCGTTCCTTCACGTCACAGATGCGCGCGTCCATGCTCTCCCCGGTCACGTATTGCCAGAGGGCGACGGTGTCCACTTCTATCTTTGTCGGAACCATGCGGTAGATGGGCTGGTTCTCGATGTCTTTCGGTGCGCAGAGGATGGAGAGGTCGTATTCTGCCTCCATCTTGTCGTTCATCACCTTGAGCATCTTGTCGTTGCTGATGCGGTCTTTCTCCAGCATATACTGATATGCCTCGTTCATGATGTCGAGGTTATGCAGCCGGTGGGCGATGGTGATGGCGATGTAGCGGTTGTAGGTTTCCGTGATCTGTTCGCTCGCCTTGTCGTAGCTGTCGGCAGAGTGTCGTTTCTTCTGCTGCAGGCGTGCCAGTTCGTTGGCGAGGGCAATCTTCTTTTTCTTCTCCTTGCCCTGGTAGAAGCGGCTGTTGATGATGTTCCAGCCGAGTTCGGCTTGGGCTTTCGCCTTGTATACCGACACGTTGTCTTCCTCGTCCACGTTCTTCAGCGCTTCTTCGGGGCGGGCATACACCTGTCCGGTGAGCTCCAGTCCATTGCGGCGGTTCAGGGCGAGGGTCTCGTGGGCGGTCTTGGCATGGTAGAGCGAGTCGGTATAGGCAGCCGTGCCGTGGGCGACGTAGCCGAGGCGGGCGGTGGGCGACGCCACGGTCACCTGGTGGGTGAGGAGCGTGTCGAGTTGGGCAAACCGCTCCTGGAAGTGGCGGAGCACTTCCTCGTTCTTCAGGTTCTCGTAGACCAGCATCTTGGGACTGAACGTCTGCCCTGCGGTTTGGGCAAGGCTGAGGCTTGCTCTTGCGGTGAACAAGAGCGACAGGAGGATGACTGGGATGTGTGTAAGCGTATGTGTGCGGGTCATGCGTATCAAACAAGAGGAATGTAGCTGCAACTCACAGCTACATTCTCTTTGTTTTCATCTGATGGTTTCTATAGGGTTATTTCGTCGGTCTGTCGGTCAACTGGAAGATCTGCAGGCGGCTCTTGCCGTATGCCACGTAGACGAGTCCGTTGTAGAGCGTCACGTAGTTGGCAGAGTTGCGGCTTGTGGCGCGTTTCTTCGCCACAATCTTCGGTTTGCCGTCGACCATGGTGTTCTTGTCGAACACTACCACACCGTAGCCGCCGCATGCCAGATAGATGTAGTCGTTGTCGAAGGTCACGCCGTTGGCATTGCCTTGCACCACCTTCGTCTCGGCGGTCAGCGGAGCCGTCCATGTCCATTTTGCCGTGCCTGTGGTTCTGTCGATGCAGGTGAGACCCTCGGCACCCCGGCACACGTAGAGGTTGTTGCCGTCGATGGCGATGGTGTTCTTGCCGTTGTTGGGGGCGATGCGTCCCACGTTGAAGGTCTTCTTCGGGGTGGCAGTGAGGATGTCGTCGCCGGTAGCGAACGTTTCGATCACGCCGTTTGCCTGGATGGTGTCTGCCACGGGACCGTCGTAATACAGGGTCGCCATGTCGCTGCCGTTGATGGCGATATGCTTTGCCTTGCCTGCCGTCTTCTTGCTGCCGAGCAGTCGGAGGTCGGTGTCATACACCTCATAGCCTCGGGTGCTCATCACGAGAAGGTTGTCGCCGTCGCGCACGATGCAGTTCTCGTCCTGTGGGTTGTCCTTCGTGGCGTTCTTTTCGAGGGGCACCACCGTGAGCGGCATGATGGCGGTGTTCTCGTCGATCTCCTTCACGTCGGTGTTGAGCAGACCGCTGTCGTTGATGTCGATGCGGGCGAGCATGGCTCCTTTCTTGAACGAGTTGCCCACCACATAGAGCTGGGGCGTGGTGCTCTTGCCGTCCACCATCAGGTGGTTGAAGTCGAGGTTCTGCTCCTTGTCCTGCAGATACTGGAGGAGTGAGGTCTGCTTCTTCGCGTCGGTCTCGAACACCTCGATGCAGGCGCCGTGTCCTTTGCCGCGCGTGTGGTACGACATATACAGTTTGCCGTTATAGGGCTGGATGCAGGTGGCGGAGATGTCGTGTGTGTGGTCATAGACCACTTCGCCGGTGGGGTCAAGTATCTTGTCGGGCACAACGGGGTCGGGACTGGGCGTCGGGTCGTCCTTGGGAACGATGCTGAAGCCACATTCCGCAGGCTTCAATATCAGGTCGCCGTTGGCGAAGGGTGCCACGCCGTCTTCCACGCCGCCATGCCAGTTGAAGTCGGTGTATGATCCCGTTTTGTTGTCTGAGATGTATAGCGGACAGTCCAGCAGAATCTGGCTGCCCGTACCGGTCGAGTTGAAGGTGTAGCAGTCTGCACCGTTTCCTTTGAAGCGGATGCTTCCTGCCTTGACGACGGCTGTGGCTTTGTCTCCTTCGAGGATGACGCCGCCTCTGCCGTTGTTGGTCTCGATGAACTCGTCGCACTCGATGACGCTGTTGTTGACAAGGCGGATCGGACCGGTGCCGTCGTGCTGCACGGTCTTGGCTTTGATATGGCTGACATACGCCTTGGAGTCATTGCCGTTGATCAAGTATTTATTCTGTGCTTCTACAGAGCAGATATAGAACTTGGTGGTAGGCATGCCCATCACGGTGAGGTTGTTTACCTTCAAATTGCCTTCGATGTTGACGGTGCCCTCGATGCTGATGTCTTGGTCGTCCAGACCCTCGATGCCGCCCTGCAGGTTGGCCACGCATTTGTCGCCGGGAATGAAGCCCGAAGCGGTCACTTTGCCTTTGGCATAGAACGTGCCGTCGACCTTCAGCGTTTTCTCGCCGAGGTTCAGGTCGCAGTCGGTATAGAAAGCATCACTGGAGTCGATGAAGAAGTTGGCGGTCTTGTTCTTGAATTCGAGTGTTCCCCCGTAGTTGTAGAAGCTCAGACTTTGGTTGTTGAACAGACTTCCGTTTGCTTCCAGGGTCACCTTGCCGCCCAGCACGTACACCTTGCCGTTGTCACTGATCCATTGGTTCTTTGCACTGTCCCAATAGCCGTGACCGTTGCTCCAGCAACCGTTCATCTCGAACTCGCCTTCGATAAACAAGGTGGCGCCGTTCAGGTTGAGGCCGCTGGTAATCTTGGTTCCTTTTTTGATGATATAGGTCTTGCCGTATTCCAAACCTTGTGTGCCGTTGAGCGGATAGTTGAGGGTGGGGGACAATTCTATCGCATCGCTTGGCACGGATGGCTTTTCGGGCATGCTGTATGTGTTGACGAGGTCGGAAGAAGTGGCACCGGCGGCTCTTGTTGTCACGCTCTTGAAGTTGAGCACACGGTCGGCGAGTTGCTCGGCGTCGGTGACGGAGATGACCTCCGCACCCACAGCGGTTGTTGCATTGGGGTTGACAGGCGTCTCGCTCGCATGGTCGCTGCATGCGGCAAGCAACAGGGATGCCAGCCCAAAGGTGATAAGTTGGGTATTGAGGGTTTTCATAAGTAGTGAACGTGTATGGTAAGAATAGTATGATTTGATTCTATCTCCCACCAGACACCCGACGTGCCGGTGGGAGATAGGATATTAAGGTACGTGTTATTTGGTGGCGGTCACCTTGAACACCTGGATGCGGCTCTGTCCGTATGCCACATAGATGTTGCCGTCGGTGCCTACAGCCACGTAGTTGGCAGACTTGCCGGTCTGCGACTGGCGGTGGCAGATTTCCTTACCCGTGGCCTTGTCGAGCACCACGAGACCATAGCCGCCGCAGGCTACGTATACATAATTGTTGTCTACAGCCAGTCCGTTGGCATAGCCCTTAGCCAAACCGAGCTTGTCGCGGTCTGTGGGGTTCTTCATCGTGGGCACATCCCACTGCCAGGTCTGTGTGCCGTTGGCAGCGAAGCGGGTCACGCCGTTCTGTCCGCGGCATACATACACGTCGGTGCCGTCTACGGCAATCACGTTCTTTGCCAAGTCGGGAGCCAGGTCGCCCACTGCGAAGCTGGTGCCGTGCTCAAGGGCGGCGTTGTCGAACTTCTGGATCTGTGCTGCCTTGTTGGCACTTGAGGTGAAGTTCAGTCCGTAGATATTGCTGTTGGCAACAGCCAAGTGCTTTGCCTTGCCGGCTGTGGGCAGGTAGTAGTGAGTGGCGAAGTCGGCATCGAAGATCTCATAACCTCTTGTGCTGGCGGCAATCACGTTGCTGCCGAAGGGTACCACGCAGTTTACGTCGTAGCCCGTGTGCTTGGCAGCGTCTTTGTCCACGTAAGACACTTCGACGGGTGTCGAGGTGACGAAGCGGCCGCTGGCGTCGAGACCTACCACGGCTACCAGACCGCCGTTTTTCTTCGACGAACCTGCCAGATAGAGTTTGTTGCCGTCTACGGTGAGGTGGTTGTAGTCGAGGCTGCTCTCGGTGTCTTTGATAGACTGCTCGATGGTGATGGCGTTGCCGCTCACGGTAGCCAGTTCAAGGTTGGCGCCATATTCGCTGCCGTTGGTGTGGTAAGACACGTAGAGTTTGCCGTTGACAGGCTTGATGCAGGTGGCAGACTGACCGTCGTTGGCATCGATGCCAGCCACGATGTCGAGCTTGGGTGTCGACTTGATGTTGAGCGCGTTGCCCGTCCACTGGTATACGCCCCACTTGCCGTTGGGGTCGGTCTCCTGTATCTCCTTCACTTCGTCGCCGTTGGTAGCCTTGTCGTAGTCAAGGTATGATGCGGTGAAGTCGAGGTCTTCGAACGAAGGCATCTCTGTGGTGCCGTTGAAGCTCTTGGTAAACTGAATCAGGAAGGTGGAGTTGTCGCCGGGAGTGGAGAGTGCCTGGATGGTCTCGGCTCCGTTGTTGTGGAACTCGTCAGCCTTGATCACTGCCACGGCATCATCACCGCTGAGCACAATCTGCTTGCCGGCATTGTCGGTGGTCAGCTTGTCGAAGGTGAGCACGCCCTTGTCGCTGATGATGAGGCTGCAGTTGCCTGCGAGTGTGGCATCGGTGGCGCGCACGTAGTCGGCGGTCAACTTCGAACCGGCTGCCATGTTCAGGTTGCCAGCTCTCACTGCCCAGTCGGAACTCATCTGTCCCTTGAGGTTCAGCGTGCCCGTCTTGAAGTATTTGTTGGCGTGGAGTGCACCGTCCACGTTGACCGTGGTGGTGTGCATGATGTTCTGGTTGATGTAGGCCACTGCGTTCTCACCGATGGTGAGGGTGATGGCGCGCACATAACCGTCGATGTAAGTCTTGTTGTTGAAGGTGATGTTCTGCGATGGGGTGATCACTTCGTTGCCCTCGCTGTCTTTCTGACCGGATGTGGAGTTGGCACCGAAGCCTTGGATTTTTGTGGTGCTGCTGCCGGTCTGTGTCACCTTGAGGTCGGCGTAGAACTCGCCGTTGACAACGATGTTGTTGCCGGTGCATACCACAGCGCCTTTCTTGCAGACAATCTTGTCGGTGGCGGTGAGCATTTCGCCGCTACCTGTGAACTTCAGCGTTGCGCCCTTCTGCACATAGAAGGTGTTGCTGCCCTCGCTCTTGTCGTAAACGAGCGTAGAACCGCCGTCAATGTATATGGTGCTGTTCTTGATGGTCTTGCCGGAGCAGTCTATGGTGTTCTTTCCTGTGATGTTGAAAGCCTTTCCGCTATAATTTGTGCCGTCCAGGTCGATGGCTTTCTTCACTTCTACCAAGTTACCGGGAGCTACATCGGGGATGGTTGGCATGGAGAGCACATCGGCGAACACGCTGGGGGCAGCGGCAGCGCGGGTGCCATAGCCTTTGACTTTTACGTTTTTGTAAGAATGTACGCGTGCTGCGAGTGCGGCTGCGTCGTTCACAGAGAAAGACAATCCTTCTGTCGCCACAGTTCCGGGAACAGTAGAGCCGCTTTCATTGCTTGTATTGTCGCTACAGGATGCGAACAATACGGCAGCAAGTCCAAATGCTGCAAGTTTAGCTGTTGATTTCATATTCATTATTTGTTTAAACAAGTTTTCACATTCCAGGTGCGTTCCGTCACGGCATCACACGCACAGGCAATCCGTTTAAACACGGGTTGTTCGTGGTTGGAAAAGATATGCTTTATTGTTCTATCTTTTTTACTTTATTGTTATATGTATTATAAAGACGTGGTTTTCTAGTTTTTTTGCGTCAGTTATATTACGGACGCAAAGGTAGCGGAATTTATTTTACCCCCCCCTATTGGCATGTTAAACATTCTTAAAAGCATGCTATATATTGTCTTTTATGAGTTGTTGATATGGTGTGAAATACATGTTTCGCCTTTTTGCTGCATCAATCCCTTCAGGGAAGACGGTGAGCAGAAGGTGGCATGTATATATATAATATGGTATAAAGAAAACCTTGCATGGGGGAATGTCATTTTTGTATTTGCTTAGTGAACGTGACGTTAATAAAATAGGTTAATCTTCTTGCTATTTGTTTGCTTTTGCGTGCGGAATACAGTAATTTTGCACCAAAATTCAATTATAATTACCGTATGAAAAGAATAATGGGAATGATGCTGGTCATGCTCATCGCATGCCTTCCAGCCTCAGCCGTGCTGAAGGAAAAGAACCTTTCCTCCACACTCTCCGTGCTCCGTGCCGAGTTGGAATCCTCCTTCAATGAACAGAAGGAAAGCATGGCACGCTACAACCAGTTTGCCGAAATGCAGCACAAACAGATGATCTCGCTCATGCAGAAGAGCGACCAGATCAGTCTGATGCTCTATTCACAGAAGCAGGACTTCACGTTCGACATGACCTACGCCTGTCATGAAGCCACCGACCTCTACAAGGAATTCAACAAGCGCCGCATGCCTTACGACAAGATCCTGCAGCGCATGAACAGCGAGATAGAGCGCTATACCGACCTCATCAACTCGCTGATGACCATTCCGCCACGGGTGGGCGACGACAAGAACCCGCCCAAGGACATGAAAGCCATGGCACGCAAGCCGATGGTGAAGGACAAGAAACACCAACCCTTCACCCTTGACGCCCAGGGCATCGCCGACCGTGCCGCCTGTCTGGGCTATGCCATCGCCCTGCGCCGCAATCTGGAGAAGATGAAGGCGAGCGTGATCCAGGACAGCGAGCACTACAAGATGATCTCCACAAAGCTGAAGAAGGGCAACGACTATGCCCTGCACCGCTATAACACCATCCAGAACGGCATCTTCGTCAATGGCGACGACAGCTATTTCGAGGTGCTGGCAGGACTGCCGCGCTATGTGAGCAATGCCAAGGCAGACGTGAGCGAGAAGTATAACACCGAGCGCGTGAAAGGAAACAACGGCACCATGCGTACCATCTATTCCCAGTGGCGCGGACCCATCGTGTGGGGACTCGTGACGTTCGTGCTGTTCTACATCGTCGTGGCGGCACTGCTCAGCAACGTGCTCGTGCGCTGGCTCGTGCCCATGCGCTTCCGCACCGAGGAGTTTATGAAGAAGAAAGTGTGCCTCATTCTGGCGGCGGCGATGATCATCTTCGCCATCACCATCATGATTGCCCGCACGTTCATGTACCACAACTTCTTCCTGATGGCATCCAAACTGCTCATCGAGTATTCGTGGCTGCTGGCTGCCATCTTCGTGTCGCTGCTCGTGCGCTTGCCCGGCGACCAGATCCGCAGCGGCTTCCGCATCTACACGCCCATCATGCTGATGTCGTTCATCGTGATCGCCTTCCGCATCATCTTCATCCCGAACAACCTCGTGCAGCTGATCTTCCCGCCCATCCTGCTGCTGTTCACCCTGTGGCAGTGGAACGTGATTACCCGCCACAACGACAATATCCCCAAGAGCGACATCTTCTACACATGGATATCACTCGTCCTGATGGTCGCCTCCACCGTTGTGGCATGGTATGGCTACACGCTGCTCTCCGTCCAGATGCTCATCTGGTGGACCTTCCTGCTCACGTGCATCCAGACGATCACCTGCTTCTACGACCTGCTTGCGGTCTATGAGGAGAAGGTGCTCTCGAAGAAGATCGGCGAGAAGGTGGCAAAACACCCCATCAACGTGCACCTCAACATCTTGGAGGCAATACGCACACGCCACGAGAAACACATCAACAAGACCTGGCTTTACGACTTCGTGTCGATGGTCTTCGTGCCCGTGCTCGGTGTTCTCTCCATCTTCTTCTCCATCTGGTGGGCTGCCGACGTGTTCGACCTCACCGGGACGGTGATGAAAATCATGTTGACCAACTTCCTCAACGTGCCCAACGTGGTGCAGCTCTCGCTGATGAAACTGGTGATGGTGGCATCGCAGTTCTTCGTGTTCCGCTATCTCAACTACCTCATCAAGGCGCTCTACCACAAGTATCACAAGTCGAAGGTGGTGGTCAACGGCAAGCCCAACTTCACGCTTGCCAACAACGTGATTGCCATCACCGTGTGGGGCATCTACTTCATCATCTCGATCAAGATGCTCCGCATCCCGTCGACAGCCATCTCGGTAATCTCCGCCGGTCTTGCCACTGGTGTCGGTTTCGCCATGAAAGACTTGCTTGAGAACTTCTTCTACGGCATCTCCCTGATGACGGGACGTGTGCGCGTGGGCGACTTCATCGAGTGCGACGGCATCCGAGGCAAGGTGGACAGCATCACCTATCAGTCTACGCAGGTGCTCACGGCAGACGGTTGCGTCATCGCCTTCCTCAACAGTTCGCTGTTCAGCAAGAACTTCAAGAATATCACCAAGAACCATTCCTATGAGTTGGTCACCGTGCCGGTGGGCGTAGCCTATGGCGCCAACGTGGAAGAGGTGCGCCAGATGCTGATCGAGGCGGTGAAGGGACAGATGGGCAAGAACACCGACGGTCGCGACCTCATCTCGCCCAAGAAACCTATAGGCGTGGTGTTCGACGACTTCGGCGACAACAGCGTCAACCTCTTCGTCACCTACTGGGTGCTCGTGGAGCAGAAGTTCCTCGTCACCGGCAAGGTGAAGGAGGCAATCTACAACACCCTCAATGCACACAACATCGAGATCCCGTATCCGCAGCGCGACCTCCACATCCGCAGCGTGGAAGTTCCCGTGCCCGTGCTGAGCAAATAACAACTTTAATATTGAAATATGGAAATATGGAAATATTGAAAAATGGTAAAGCTCAAGCGTGAGGGCAGCGGCGAGGGCGCCGCGCCTCCTACGGCAAGCGCAGTTGTAGTAGTCGACGTGTCCCCACGTCGACCCCCGCGCAGCCGGAGAAATGCATGTCACGCATATCATATGCCTATCGATCAAGCTTAGGGGCTGCAGCGGGGACGCTGCACCTACTACGCCAAGCAATACGATCAAGCGCAGTATAGTAGTCGACGTGTCCCCACGTCGACCCCCGCGCAGCCCGAAGACAAATGCTTGCCAAGCATATCACAAGCGCTTCGCCAAGCTTAGGGGTTGCAGCGAGGACGCTGCACCTACTATTATAAAACGCATAGAGGCAGAGTTAGCACCACTAACTCTGCCTCTATGCGTTTATAATCCTGTCCCAGCCTTTACGCCAATTTGATACCCTCGTCAGAGATGACGATGAGATGGCGCTTGTAGAGATCGCCGACGGCACGTTTATACACCTTCTTGCTCACTTGGAAACGGCGCTTGATGTCCTCGGCATCACTCTTGTCCCCCAGGTCGCATGCGCCGCCGTTCTCCTGCAGATATTTCAACAACACCTCAGAGAAGTCGAGCGTCTGCCGACGGCCTGTGGGCTGCACGGTGACATCGATCTTCCCGTCGGGACGGATGTTGGCGATATAACCCTTCAGGCGGTCGCCCGTCTGCAGGTGGCGGAACACCTGGTCCTCATAGACCAGTCCGGCAAACTTGTTGTCGATGATCACCTTGAACCCCAACTCCGTCTTCTGCCACACGAGCAGGTCTACCTCTTCGCCGTGCTTGTAGGCAGGGCGCTCCTTGCTGAGGAAGTGCTCCACCTTGGCAGACGCCATGATGCGGTAGCTCTCCTCGTCGATGTGCACGTAGACCACATATCGGTTGTCCTTGACCATGCGCATCTTCTGTTCGCGGAACGGGCAGAAGAGGTCTTTCATCAGTCCCCAGTTGAGGAACGCACCGTATTCGTTCACCCATGCCACTTCCAGACAGGCAAATTCGCCCACCCGTGCCAGCGGCTCTTCTGTGGTGGCAACCAGTCGTTCGTCCTGGTCGAGATAGAGGAAACACTCGATGACGTCGCCCGGGCGGATGCCCTCGGGCACATAGCGCGACGGCATCAGGATCTCGCCCTCGTCGCCTCCGTCGAGATAGATGCCGAAGTCTACCGTTTTCACCACCTTCAGCTCGTTGTAGTCGCCTAACTTGATCTTGCTCATAGGGCTGTCTCCTCCTTGTTTTCTTCTCCTGCCACCGCTTCCGGCTGTTCCTCGTTCTCGATCATGCCGTCTTTGAGGTGGATGGTGCGGTCGGTGATGCTCGCCAGACCTTCATCGTGGGTGACGATGACGAAGGTCTGTCCCAGTTTGTCGCGCAGGTCGAAGAACAGCTGGTGCAGTTCCTGCTTGTTCTTCGTGTCAAGACTGCCCGACGGCTCGTCTGCCAGGATGACGGCAGGACGGTTGATGAGCGCCCGTGCCACAGCCACACGCTGCTTCTCGCCGCCCGACAGCTCGTTGGGCTTGTGCTTGGCGCGGTCGGCAAGTCCCATGAAGGAGAGCAGTTCGGTGGCACGCTTCTTCGCCTCTCCCGGTTTTACGCCGGCGATATAGGCGGGGATCATGATGTTCTCGATGGCGGTGAACTCGGGCAGCAGTTGGTGAAACTGGAAGACAAAGCCGATGTGCTTGTTGCGGAACTCCGCCAGCTTGCCTGTCGAGAGATGCATCACGTCGATGCCGTCGATGGTGATGCTGCCGCTGTCGGGCTTGTCGAGCGTGCCGATAATCTGCAGCAGGGTGGTCTTGCCGGCACCGCTCGGGCCGACCACGCTCACCACCTCACCCTTGTTGATATGCAGGTCGATGCCCTTGAGCACCTGCAGCGAGCCGAAGCTCTTGGTGATTCCTTGGATGTCTATCATAATGATGTCTTGTTTTATTTCCTTTTCTTGTTGATCCACTCACGCAGCGCATCGTAGGCACTGCGCTCTTCCTGATGCTGAGGCTCGGCGAAGGTCATGGTCTCCAGGGGCTGCTCGCCAAACTGCTCGGGGAAGAGGATCATCACGTTCTTGCCCGTGAAATACTGCGTCAGCTCGAAGGGGAGCCGCTCGATGGCGGGCTTGTACGACACGGTGCTCTTTCGGGCGGAGACCACCACGAACAGATGGTCTTTCTTCACCGTGGCTGCCAGCTGCGGCAACTCGTTCCAATGTCCCATCGGGGTATATTCCGCCCGCACGTTGGCGTGCCTGTTCCTTATATATTCGCCGATGAGCGACAGCGACTCCCGCCGTCCGTGGAACTCGATGCGGCAGTCTAGGTTCTCTGCCAACCGCGCCAGACGTTCCAGCCAGCGGTAGAAACCCGTCTCGAACTCTGCCCTCGACGGCACCACCACCTGTATGCGGCGCAGCGTGTTGAGCGGCTGGTTGAAGCGTGCGAGGATGATCTGCCGGTTCAGTCCGTTGTAGAGGCTCTGCTGGAACTCTCCCCAGAAAGCCTTCTCCACATCACCGTGGTGATGCAGACCGATGATGATCTCCGATGCCTCGAACTCCTTGAAGGCATGCTTGATGCCGTTGGCGATGTTGGCGGCGATGCGCACTTGCGTCTGCACCTTCACGTCGGCAGCACTTGCCGTGGCGGCGAGGTGGTCGAGCAGCCGGCGTCCCTTCTCTTGGTTGCGGCGCACGTCCTTGTCGTCGTATACCACGTTCAGGCAGACCAGTCCGCGGTTCAGTTTCGGGTTGCGCATCATGATGCCGAGGTGAAGGAGCGTGTCGGCATATTCGGGATAATTCACGGGGATGATGATCTTCTCGTCATCCACCTTCCTGTCGTGCTCTATCTGCTCGTCCTTGTCGCGCAAGGCGATGCGCTGGGCAGAGCGTTCGGTCATCAGCGAACTGATGATGCAGGTGAACAGAATCATCAGCACCACGCTGTTGAGCATGTCGTTGTTCACCAGCACCGTGCCGTCGGGTGCGTGCAGGTTCATGCCGATCATCACCATGGCAATGGCACCGGCAGCGTGGGCGGAGGTGAGGCCGAACATCATGTGTCCCGATGACAGGGGCAACTTGAAGCTGAAGCTCGATGCATAGGCAGCAATCGCCTTGGCAAGCGTGCCGATGGTCACGATGCACACTGCCGACCAGATGACGTTGCCGCCGGCAAAGAGCAGTTTCACGTCGATGAGCATGCCCACACCGATCAGGAAGTAGGGAATGAAGATGGCGTTGCCGATAAACTCGATGCGGTTCATGAGCGGCGACACCTGTGGGATGTAGCGGTTGAGCAGCATACCTGCAAAGAAGGCTCCGAAGATTCCTTCCAGTCCGATGGTTTCAGAGAGTGCTGCACTGAGGAACATCACCGCCAGCACGAAGATGAACTGCATCACCGCATCCGAGTAGCGGCGCAGAAACCAGCGTGTGGTTCTGGGCACCGCCCATATCATGCAGGCGCAGAACAGGGCGAACTTCAGTACGAACCATATCCAGTAGGCGACGCCCGTCGCTCCGCTCACCGACCCGACAATGGCAGCGAGGGTGACCAGTGAGATGAACAGAGCCAGCATCGATGCTCCCACGCTGAGCGACACGCTCGGCTTCTTCTGCAGACCGTAGCGGCACACGATGGGGTAGGCGATGAGCGTGTTCGACGCCATGATACAGCCCAGCAGCAGCGATGCCGTCGGCGTGTAGTGGAGCAGGTAGAGTCCTGTGGCGAACGACAGCAGGAACGGCACGGCGAACGTGAGCAGACCGAACACCAGATAGCGTGTCTTGTTGCGCATGATGCCGCTCGTGTCCATCTCCAAAGCGGCGAGGAACATGATGTAGTAGATGCCCACCTTGCCGAACAGCTCGAACGAGTCGTCGCGTGCCAATATGTTCAGTCCGTATTTGCCCACCAGCGTACCCGCGAGCACCATTCCGATGATGTGCGGAATGCGCAGTTTGCCCATGATGATGGGCGCCAGCAGGATGATGAGCAGCACTACGAAGAAGATCAACGTAGGGTCGGATATCGGAAAATATTGTGTGATGTCGGGCATGTCTGTGATTTTAAATGCAAAGATAGTGCAATTGGTCGGAATATTAAACAAATAGGTAGTTTTTATTTCCAAGTGTAGCGCTTGTTAGGAAAATCAAGGGAATAATGACAGATTTGTCGTCAAAACTTGCGCTGTTAAATATTTTTGTCATATCTTTGCGTCTATTAAATACATCAGGATCAATTAAACGAGATTATCAAGTTTATAAACTAAAGTTTTAGAAATGAGAGAAAGCAAATTTGTGATTGCATCTTGTTTGGCGGTTTTATTGTCAGGAGGAGGCGTTTATGCCCAATCCCCAACCAAACATGTGAACGCGATGTTGCAGAAAGACGGACACGCAAAGTTTAATGGACAGGTGCTTGACGAGAATGGCGACCCCATCGTGGGGGCTACGGTCAGAATCGAAGGAGAGACCAGTGGTACGGTCACCGATGTGAACGGCAATTTCTCTATTGCTTCCAACCGGGCTGGTAACCGCACCTTAGTCGTTTCCTATCTCGGAATGAAAGACACCAAGGTCGTTGTGAATGTCAAGAAAGGCAACGACGTAGTGGTCAGGATGATGGAAAATTCACAAGGACTTGACGAGGTGGTGGTGACAGGTTATCAGACCATCTCGAAGGAGAGAGCCACAGGTGCGTTCGGTACAGTGAACGGCAAGCAGCTGGAGTCGAAGTTGAATTCCGATCTGAAGAATGTCATTGAAGGACAGGTGGCAGGCGTGGTGCTCGACAAGGATGGTAACATCTCCATCCGTGGTATCTCCACCCTGCGTGCCGAGACCAAGCCTCTGCTGGTTGTGGACGGTTACCCCACAGAGGGCGACCTCAGCGAATTGAATCCAGAGAACATTGAGAACGTCACAGTGCTCAAGGACGGCGTAGCAGCCTCTATCTACGGTTCTCGTTCAGCCAATGGTGTCATTGTGGTGACAACGAAGAGCGGTGTCGAGGGCAAGGCTAAGGTGAGATACCAGGGCACGTTCAAGTTTGAACCCAAACCCGACCTTGACCAACTGCACATGGCGAGCACTTCCGACTTCATCGATGCCCAGATAGACCTCTTCAACCAGAATGCGAGTGCCTATAGCATCTCTGACGAGGAAGATAACCTGTCGGAAGTGGAATACATGCTCGTGGCACGCAAGGCTGGCTTGATGACCGAAGACGCCTTCAATGAGCAGATCAACAAGATGCGGGGTTACAGCTTGCTCTCGCAGATGAAGAAATACATGTTCCGCACCGCTTTCCAGCAAATGCACAACGTGTCTATCAGCGGCGGCAGCGACGATGTGACCTATAACCTTGCTGTCAACTACACCAATGACCGGAGCTCCTACATCAATACCAAGGATAACCGTCTGATTGTTGACTTCAAGAACACGTGGAAACCCTACAAGTTCTTAACTGTAGCGGTGGCTGCCAACCTGAGATATTCGAGGGAAAAGTCGCCCAATACATCGTGGCAGACCTTGACCAATTATTCAAGTTATTTGCAGCCCTACACACAACTGGTAGACGAGAACGGCAACCTGAACAACATCCGCACTGTCAGCTATGCCTTGCAGAACACCTTTGATGGGGTGAGCGGACTGAAGGACGTGAGCTATAATCCAATCACCGACGCTTATCAAGACTACAATACGAACCAGAACTTTGGGGCGCGTCTGAACGCCTCTCTGCATTTCGACATCTGGAAAGGTATCAGCGCCGACTTTGGCGGCACATGGTCGCGCACCAATACCACCTACAAATCCATCGCCGAGGCCAACAGTTATCGCATGCGTCTGGCTTACAACAGCATGACGTCGAAGAAGAATAACTCCAACCACTATGTTCCTGACGGCGACATGATCAACGAGACCCGTTCCACGAGCGAGAACTGGACGATCCGTACGCAGATTAACTATCACGGACAGTTCGGACTGCACCGCATCAGCGCATTGGCAGGTAATGAAGTGCGCCGCATCTCTACCGACAGTAACCAGTACGAAACACGCCTGGGTTATAACTCTACGGCAGGTTCTTTCACTCCGTTCAATATCGTAGACTTCAAGAACAACACCTTCAAGCAGGACTTGCTCTATGGCAACACCCTTTCGAGTGCCGTCAATTACGGAAGCTATAGCCTCCGCGACAACCGTTTCGTGTCGTGGTATTTCAACGGCTCATATGAATATGACGACCGCTATCTCGTGAGCGGAAGTATCCGTGAAGACTTGACAAACTTCTTCGGTACCAATCCCAAGTACCGCCACAAGCCCCTGTGGTCTATCGGCGGAACATGGAAAATCAACAACGAGAAGTTTTTCCATGCCGATTGGGTGAGCCGTCTGAACCTGCGCGCATCCTATGGTGTCAACGGAAACATCTCGCTCTCGGAAGGTCCTTACCTGATTCTCTCTGCCGGTTCCTACAACGGAACCACAGGCGGCGTGTCTAATGGCATTTCTTCCTATCCCAACAACTCGCTTCGCTGGGAGAAGACCAAGACGACCAACATCGGTATCGATGCAGACTTCCTGAACGGACGTGTAGGATTCTCTTTCGACTACTACCTCAAGAAGAGCAGCGACCTGCTTGCCAAGGATTCTACAGACCCGACTACAGGAACATCATCGATGACTAAGAATGTCGGTGCCATCGACAACAACGGTTTTGAATTGTCCGTTCACGGAACACCTGTCAAGGGCAGTGACTTCTCTTGGGATGTGGTCTACAACCTGTCGATCAACAAGAACAAGGTGAAGAAATATAACGTGTCGCGCAAGTATTCCACCAGTTGGGCTTACACCAGCCCCGTTCATGCTGAAGGCTATCCGATGTACGGCTTCTTCGGCTATCATTTCGCTGGCTTGAACGACAAGGGCGAAGTGATGATTTACAATGCACAGGGCGAGAAGACAGCCGCTTCCAACGCTACCGTGAACGACGTCTATTATCAGGGCACCGCCATGCCCAAGGCAGACATGTCATTGACCAACACGTTCAACTACAAGAACTGGAGTCTCTCGTTCATGTTTATTGCCAAATTGGGGCACAAGTATCGCAAGGATTGCTTCCAGGGATCCAACTATAACAACCGCTACGTGGGACAACGTTGGCAGAAGGCGGGCGACGAAGAGTCTACCATCTATCCGAACCTGCAGTCGTGGAACATGGACCTGTTCTACTTCCCGTTCTGCGATGTAAACATCGGAAGTGCCAACTATCTGAAAATGCGTGACCTGACTTTGAGCTACAACTTCGACAAGAGCCTGCTCAGCCACATCGGCATGAGCAATGCCCGCATCTATCTGCAGGCACGCAACCTCTTCCGCATCACAGCCAAAGGCTGCGACATCGACCCTGAGGCATTCGAGAACAACTTCACCGGCGGTATGGGTTCCATGTCCAATGCTGGTTATGCAACCCTCCCGCTCAGCAAGGAATTTTATATCGGCGTATCTTTCGGATTTTAATTGAACAACAACTATGAAAAAGAATATATATGTAATGGGAATGGCTCTCGGTGCAGCCCTCTTGTCTTCATGCGGCGACTATCTCGACGTGAAGCCAGTGGGACAGATGATACCCACCGAAGTGTCTCAGTTTGAGAATATCCTGAACAACTCAATCACATTGAGCTATCAGTTCATGGACAACAACCGCGGCTGTTCTTACGCCTTCTTGGGCGACAACGTGGAGATTTCAGAGAACCAGATGACGTATAACTATAACGCCACCTTCCCCAACCAGGATGTGGTGGCAGCCTATAAGTTCTACTCACCGATGCTCAACCCGCAGAGCACACCGATGTGGTGGACTTACGGTTACAAAGCTGTGGGATTGTTCAACAATGTCGTCGATGGCGTGACGGATATGGATGCCTCCTCTTCTTATGCCAAGGGCGTCATCGCACAAGCCAAGTTGGGACGTGCGTGGTTTTATATGAACATGGCTTTGATGTATGGTCCTATGTATGACCCCAACGGGGAAAACAATACTGCCACAGTGCCCTACCGTACATCGGGCGATCCAACTGTTGGCAACGGACCTCTCGCCACGACCGCACAGATCTTTGCCGGTGTCAAGGAAGACCTCGACTATGCCTGCGAAAACTGTCCACAAACTGTGGCTAACCCTTCCCGCGCCAACAAGGCTACCGCTTATGCTGCGCGTGCGGAGTATGATATGTATACGAGAGACTGGACGAATATGCTTGCCGACAGCAAGAAGGCCTGGGAACTCGCTTTGGAGAATGTCGGAGGTGATGTGGACAAGTTGATATACAATCTGGCGGACTTCCACTACGATGAGAGCAAGACAGTGAATCCAGAGGAAGGATGCGACAAGGAATACTGGATGGATCTGCTGGGACCCGATGATGATTTCGACCAGACGGTCAACCGAGAGAATATGCTGTACCGCATAGCTCCTTATAATATGGTAAGCAGCCGTTTCTATCCGTCGGAAGATTGGCAGTCGGTCTTCGACAAGGAGCACGACTTGCGTTGGAAACTTTTTGCCTTGAAAACTCCGGGGTATAGTGGTAGCAAGAGTGGGTCCAAATGGAACGATGGACCGCGAATCGCCTATACCCGTGCCAACAACCTGTCGACTACGCAGGCTTATACTCATCCTCTGCTGCTCCTTATGAAAGCTGAGGCTGAGGCACGGACAAACGATTTCGCAGGCGCACTTGCCGACTTGAACACGCTGAGGAAGTACCGCTATTCGGGGGACAACGTCGCACTGACAGGTCTTACAGGCGACGCTTTGCTGGAGGAAATCTTGAAAGAGCGTCGGCGCGAGCAGCCGCTCGTGTCCATCCAACGTACACTCGACCTTAAGCGTTATGCACTGGAGGAAGGAAAGCCTTGGGCGAAAATGAATATCTCGCATCAATGTGGCAGCAAGACTTATACCAAGTCCATCAAGGATGCCTATTATCAGTCGTTGCCCATCGACAACGCCATACTGGAGTATAACCCCCAGTGGGGCATCAGCACCAGCAATGCAACATTCGAGCCGTATAACGTCGAATAGTTGACAATACATTATTTGTGATAGAAGCCCCCGAAACATTCCCGTGTTTCGGGGGCTTTGCTAATGCTTAGTTCCTGTTGCACATACCTAAATGTGATGATTTCAGGCGTTTGGGCAAATCATCTCATTTAGGTATTGTGCAGCGGAGCGAACCGCACTAACTTTGCAAGCGTTAAAACAAAGACTTTAACCATTAAAAAGAATAAGGAAGAATATGAAAAAGACTGTTATCATCTTCGGTACAAGCACAGGCACTTGTGAAGATCTCGCAGGGAGAATCGGTGCGAAGTTGGGCGTAGACAACGTGATCAACGTGACCGACCTTAACGACGGCGTTATCGCTGACAATGACAACCTCATCCTCGGCACATCTACCTGGGGTGCTGGCGAACTGCAGGATGACTGGTATGACGGCATCAAGGTAATCCAGGGTGCCGACCTGAGCGGCAAGACTGTGGCCCTCTTCGGTTGCGGCGACTCTGAATCCTATCCCGACACATTCGTGGGCGGCATGGCTGAACTCTACAACGCTGCCAAGGCTGCTGGTGCCAACGTGATCGGTGCCGTGGCAACAGACGGTTACACTTATGACGAGTCGGAAGCTGTGGTTGACGGCAAGTTCGTCGGACTGCCTCTCGACGAGGTGAACGAGGACGACAAGACCGACGAGCGCATCGACGCATGGGTGGCAGCAATCCAACCGCAACTGTAAGAAACACTTAAACAACCTATAAAAGAAAGGCTTTCAATATGCAGCAACCGACAGCAATACCTGTAGACATGAAGGTTCTGATGAACCACATCTATGAATACAAGAAAGGCGTACGCCGTATGGTGCTCTTCACCTTCAACAAGAAGTATGAGGAGTATGCCATCCATCGGTTGGAGAGCCAGAACATCAGTTATGTCATTCAGCCTGTGGGCAATGACCGGCTGAATCTGTATTTCGGCCGCGAGGAGTGTCTGAATGCCATCCGCATGATGGTGACACGTCCGCTGAGTCAGTTGTCACCCGAAGAGGACTTTATCCTCGGAGCCATGCTGGGCTATGACATCTGCGCACAGTGCGAACGGTATTGCGAGCGGAAGAGCAAATGCAAGAAAGCCAGTTGAACAACAACGCACATCATAGTTGCATTGCATGATAAGAAGAGAGGGGAGGAGCGCTGTCGCGTTCTTCCCCTCTTCTTGGTATGGAGTTTGTGAAATCTTTATTTGATGT
The DNA here is from genome assembly GCA_963654295.1 of Lachnospiraceae bacterium. Lineage (GTDB taxonomy): Bacteria > Bacteroidota > Bacteroidia > Bacteroidales > Bacteroidaceae > Prevotella. Next base: position 30,427 of record CAVJZZ010000029.1, read on the forward strand.
TGCCCACCTTCAGCAGGTATTCTGCAATCTGTACGGCGTTGAGGGCGGCACCCTTGCGGATCTGGTCACCGCTGAGCCAGAAGGTGAGTCCGCAGTCGTCTGCCAGGTCTTTGCGTACACGACCTACGTACACATCATCCTTGCCAGCCGTGTCGAGCGGCATTGGATATACGAGGTTTGAAGGATCGTCTTCGAGGGTCACGCCGGGAGCGGCGGCAATGGCTTTCTGTGCTTCTTCCACGCTGATAGGACTTTCCGTTTCAATCCATACGCTCTCGGAATGGGCACGGAGTGAGCTGACGCGCACGCACATAGCGGAGCAACGCACGTCGCTGTGCATGATCTTGCGTGTTTCGTTGAACATCTTCATCTCCTCCTTGGTATAGCCATTGTCGGTGAACACGTCAATCTGCGGTATCACGTTATAGGCCAACTGATGGGGAAACTTTTCTACATGAACGGGCTTGCCCTCCACGATGTCTTTATATTGTTCCTGCAATTCTGCCATGGCTGCTGCACCGGCACCGCTGGCGCTCTGATAGCTTGCGATGTGGATGCGGCGGATGTGGCTGAGCTTTTCCAGCGGGTTGAGCACCACGACCATCATGATGGTTGTGCAGTTCGGGTTGGCGATGATGCCGCGTGGACGGTTGAGCGCATCTTCAGCATTGCACTCGGGTACTACCAAAGGCACATCGTCGCACATGCGGAAGGCACTTGAATTGTCGATCATCACAGCACCATACTTGGTGATGGTTTCTGCATATTCCTTGGAAGTGCCGCCGCCGGCAGATACGAAAGCCACATCGATGCCCTTGAAGTCATCATTGTGCTGCAAGAGTTTCACCTCGTATTCCTTACCCTTGAATGTGTACTTTCGTCCTGCACTGCGTTGTGAGCCGAAGAGCACCAGTTCGTCGATAGGGAAATTTCTCTCTGCCAGTACGCGAAGGAACTCTTGTCCTACAGCTCCACTCGCACCTACAATTGCTACTTTCATATCTAAATCTTTTAATTAATTGATTACGGATGCAAAATTAATACTTTATATTTAATTTCAGAAACGATTGTTTTATTATTTGTCGTTTTGGTGTGCTTTTTGTTATTTTATCTTGCGCTCCTTTTTCTTATATTTGCCCGATGCCGGGGCTCGGTTAACCTCATCCGTCCACGAGGTTAACCTCATCCGCCAACGAGGGTATACCTCATCCGCCAACGAGTATATACCTCATCCGCCAACGAGTATATACCTCATCCGCCAACGAGGGTATACCTCATGGGCACTTGAGGTAGTACTTCATTGCCCAACGAAGTAGTACTTCATTGCCCGACGAAGTACTACTTCATTTTTTTTGCCTATATAATCTATAAAGCACCAAGGTCGACGCGGGGACGCGTCGACTACTACGTTTGCGCTTCGAAGTGCTTGTCATAGGAGGCGCGGCGTCCCCGCCGCAGCCCTTGGGCTTGTTCGAAGCGCATAAGATATGCATGACAAACATTTCAAAAGCCCAGGGTCGACGCGGGGCGCGTCGACTACTACATTTGCGCATCAGAAGTGCTTGTCGTAGTAGGCGCGGCGTCCCCGCCGCAGCCCTTGTGCTTGTTCGAAGTGCATGAGATATGCATGGCAAGCATTTCATCAGCCCAGGGTCGACGCGGGGACGCGTCGACTACTACGTTTGCGCTTCGAAGTGCTTGTCATAGGAGGCGCGGCGTCCCCGCCGCAGCCCTTGGGCTTGTTCGAAGCGCATAAGATATGCATGACAAACATTTCAAAAGCCCAGGGTCGACGCGGGGCGCGTCGACTACTAC
>CAVJZZ010000030.1:0-31384 GCA_963654295.1 Lachnospiraceae bacterium
AACCAGGAATGACAGGACCAGAATCTGTAGTGTTACCATTACACCATATCCCAATGCTTGCTTGCAATAGGCTTGTTGCTTGATTGCGAGTGCAAAGGTACGGCTTTTTCCTGAACGTGCAAATTTTTCTCGATACTTTTTTCGTGTACTGCCGATTTTTAACATTCATAAAGGCTGTTTGTGGGATAAATAGTGTAACTTTGCAAGCATGGAAATCAAATACGTTTACGTATGAAGAAATTATTGTTTATGGTTGCCCTGTTGATGCCGGCTCTTGCGAGTTGGGCACAGAGCGAGGCGGGCAAACTTTTCTTTTATCCTCGTGTAGGTACCTCTATTTCCAACCTTAGCAAACTCGACCGTCTCTATCTGTCAGGGGAAAAGACCAAGGAGATTGATTCCAAATACAAGGCAGGTCTGACCGTCGGCGGTGAATTGGAATACCGGGTGACGGAAGAAATGTCGCTTTCAGTAGGTGCCTTCTATCAGCAATTGGGCTGCCGCTATCCGGATTATACCGAAGAATTAAAGGACGAGCAAGGAAAAGTATCCAAATGGGGCATGGACAAAAACCGCATCAAACTGGAATATATCAACGTGCCTGTGCTGCTCAACGGCTATCTGGCGGATGGATTGTCCATCAAGGCAGGCGTGCAGGTGGGCTTTCTGTTGAGTTCAAAATGGACCTACCGCATGGCTTCCGTAAACGAGACAGTGGGGGAGGGCGGTCTCACCGTCTATTCTTATGACACGCCAGTCAACGGAACCATCAAACCGGCGACCAACCGCGTAGACCTTTCCATTCCCGTAGGCATCTCCTATGAATATATGAACGTGGTGCTCGACGCCCGTTACAACTACGGACTGTTGAAGACTTTCAAGAAGAGCTTCGACGATTACGCCCACAACCGTTACTTCACATTTACCGTGGGCTATAAGTTTGAACTGTAAGAAACTAACAACAGAATAATCACTTCAGAACTGTTATGAAAGAATTAGCATTAAAGTACGGATGCAATCCGAACCAGAAGCCTTCCCGTATCTATATGGAAGAGGGCGAACTTCCCATCGAAGTATTGAACGGCCGTCCCGGCTACATCAACTTTCTTGACGCACTCAACTCGTGGCAACTCGTCAAGGAACTGAAGGCTGCCACCGGACTGCCGGCTGCTGCCAGCTTCAAACACGTGTCTCCTGCCGGTGCCGCTGTGGGCTTGCCCTTGAGCGATACGCTGAAGAAAATCTACTTTGTGGATGACGTGAAGGTGGAATTGTCACCCTTGGCTTGTGCCTATGCACGTGCTCGCGGTGCCGACCGCATGAGTTCCTATGGCGACTTTGTGGCGCTGAGCGACACTTGCGATGAGGCTACCGCTACGCTGATCAAGCGTGAGGTGAGCGATGGCGTGATTGCTCCCGACTTTACTCCCGAGGCTATCGAAATATTGAAGGCCAAGCGCAAGGGCACCTACAATGTGATCAAGATTGATCCCAACTATGTGCCAGCTCCCGTTGAGCACAAGCAGGTGTTTGGCGTGACCTTCGAACAGGGAAGAAACGAGGTGAAGCTCGATGACCCCAAATTGTTTGAAAACATCCCGACACAGAGCAAGGACTTCACTCCCGAGGCCATCCGCGACCTCATCATCAGCCTCATCACGCTGAAGTATACCCAGAGCAATTCCGTATGCTATGTGAAGGACGGACAGGCTATCGGCATCGGTGCCGGTCAGCAGAGCCGTATCCACTGCACCCGCTTGGCTGGCAACAAGGCTGACATTTGGTGGTTGCGCCAGCATCCGAAGGTGATGAACCTGCCGTTTGTGCCGGGTATCCGTCGTGCAGACCGTGATAATACCATCGACGTGTATATCTCTGAAGACCATGACGACGTGCTGCGTGAAGGTACTTGGCAGCAGTTCTTCACCGAGAAACCCGAGGTGCTCACCATGGAGGAGAAGAAAGAGTGGATTGCCAAGAACACGAAGGTGGCATTGGGTAGCGATGCGTTCTTCCCGTTCGGCGACAACATCGAGCGTGCCCACAAGAGCGGTGTGGAATATATTGCACAGGCAGGCGGTTCAGTTCGCGATGACAATGTGATCGAGACCTGCGACAAGTACGGCATCACGATGGCGTTTACAGGCGTGCGTTTGTTCCATCATTAATATATATATATAATAAGGTGTAACGTTTATGGCAGACATAGATGATATCATAGAGGGAGGCATCGTCTTCCGTGGCGCACCCAAGGGTGGACCACAGACGGACAAGGTGAAAACCAAAGCCAAGAAGAAAAAGTATATCACCGGTGCGCATGGTAGCGGATCCGCCCGCCAAAAGGCGAAGTATCGCGAGCAGCGTGCCAACCGTCATAAAGGCAAATAAATCTTCCCGCAGAAATAAAACGAAAACCCGCCGTGGATGCGTCCAACGGCGGGCTTTCTGTTTATTTCTTTCCTTGTGCGTAGTAATTCTTGTGGCTCTTGATGTTGACAGAATTACCGCTCTTGGTGAACACCACCATGTCTTGCCGTAAGGCGCGATTCAGATGGTCGAAGATGACGGCAGGGTCGAAACGATTGCCCATGAACTTCACTTCGAAATGGAGATGTTCTGTGGTGGCACGTCCTGTGCGCCCAGTGAGTCCAATCACCTGTCCGGCTTTCACAATCTCTCCCACCTTGACAAGGTTCTTCGACTGGTGGCTATACAATGTTTCCAGTCCGTTGGCATGCTTGATGACGATGCAGTTGCCATAGCCGTAGTGAGGACCCGACAGGGTCACCTTGCCGTCGAAGGCAGCCAAGATCTTGTCGTTGGGCACCGTCTTGATGTCTACTCCCGAATGGCGGCGCTTGCCTCCATAAGGACTGATGACCTTGCTGCCCGGCAGGGGATAGCTCCATTCGCCCGGTTTGAAGTTGGCGAGGTTCATCTTGTACTCGTTGCTCTTCTCGAACGGGTTCTTGTTGATGTCTTTCACATCGGCTTGCGACTTCCCGTTACCAGTCTTTTCACTGACCGTAGTCACCTCCACGTAGCTGCCCTTGTTGCGGCACATGATTGTCGTGCGGCGCAGCTTGTGCGAGTTGATGTCGAGCAAGGTTTCCGGATTGATGCGTCCGCCGTTCACCATAATGGATACGGTGCAGAATGTCTTGCCGTTTTTGCCGCCAACAATGGCGATGGTCTGTCCGGCTTTCACGTTCTGTCCCACCTTCACGAGATTCTGTGCGTTGTGACAATAGACGGTTTCCAATCCATTGTCATGACGCACCACGATGACGTTTCCGTGGTTGGTGGTATGACGCGAGAGTCTCACCTGACCGTTGAACATGGCTTTCACGGCATCTCCTTTGCTGGTGGATATCTCCATCTCGCCGTCGTTGACGATCTTGGCCTTGCCTACAGGCAACGGGAAGGAATATTCCGACTTGCCCAAGGCTGTGAAGTCCACCGTGAAGGCATTGGAGTGGGTGAACAACCCAGGTGTGGTGATGCTGATTTGCTGCTGTTCGGCCTGCGTGAAATCGTCGGCAGCCATCGGCCCGGCATGTACCAGGACGGCAAGGAGCAGCAATGACTTGATGTTTTTTCTTATATTCATGATGGTTTAGGGATTAAGCATGATCGCTGTGAAGATCCTTCCGGAGTCCACACCCAACGCCCGTGCCGAGAAGAAATCCTCAGAGTGCTTCATCGTGCAGATGTCTGCCGAGTGGATGTTTTCTTCGGCTACGCCCGCTTCCAACAGTGCCATCTTGTTGCAGAGAGGCAGGTTGATGTGCCATTTCTCGTAGAAACGGGCGATGGCGTCCATGTTGAAAGCCGCTTCGGCAAACTGGTCGTATACTTCCTGTCCCACCTCAAAACTGTCGAGCGAGATGCCCGGGCCGATGACGGCTTTCAGTTTCTTGGGGTCAGACTGGAAGTGGAGAGCCATGCCGGCAATGGCCTTGCTGGTGATGCGTGCCACCGTGCCGCGCCATCCGGCGTGTATGGCGCAGACTGCATGGTGCGCTTCATCGAACAGCAACACGGGGATGCAGTCGGCTGTAGATACTCCGATGCATATGCCTGATTGGTCGGTCATCACGGCATCCACGCCTTCGAGCACCATTTTCCGTACGCCTTCGGGCAACTGGAGAAACTCTTTGCCGATGTGGCGCACCTCTGTGCCGTGAGTCTGGTGAGGCATGATGATATGCTGTTCGTCGATGCCCAGCCGGTTGGCAAGTGCCTTTCGGTTTTCCAGAATGTGGGCAGGCCGGTCGTTGCAATATTCGTTGATGTTGAACGCCCCGTGTCTGCCTTCACTGTATCCACCGTGTCGGGTGGTGCTGAAGGCAGTCACTCCGCTTGCTACGGAGTATTCCAAGAGTTCGGGAACGCAAACCATTATTTGTCGTCCTCCTCGTCTTCATATTCGAAATCGTCGAGATCTTCAATCTCGTTGTCGTCCAGATATTCGATGTCTTCGTCTTCTCCCTCGTCCTGCAATTCGGACTGGAACTTCGACATGTCTTTGTCGCGGTGGACGAGAGTGTCTTCTGCGGTGATCTCCTGGAGTTTGTTACTCTCGCTGTTGAGCTCTTTCCACAACACGTCTTTCAGCTCGTTGAGTCCATAGCCCGTCACCGACGAGATGAACACCACAGGCAAATCTTCGGGCAGTGTGTCTTTGAGCATCTCGATCAGTTCCTCATCGAGCAGGTCGCACTTGGTGATGGCGAGCACACGGTGCTTGTCGAGCATGTCAGGGTTGAAGTTGCGCAATTCGTTGAGCAGCACTTCATATTCCTTTTTGATGTCATCGGTGTCGCCCGGGACCATAAACAACAACAGTGAGTTGCGCTCGATGTGACGGAGAAAGCGCAGTCCCAAACCTTTGCCTTCGCTGGCTCCCTCGATGATGCCGGGGATATCTGCCATGACAAACGACTTGTTGTCGTGGTAGCCCACGATGCCCAATGATGGCTCAAGCGTAGTGAATGGATAGTTGGCAATCTTCGGTCGTGCACTCGAAAGCGATGAGAGGAGCGTGCTTTTGCCTGCATTAGGAAATCCCACGAGACCCACATCGGCAAGCAACTTGAGCTCCATGATGATGGTCATCTCCTGCATAGGCTCACCCGGTTGGGCGTAGCGCGGTGCCTGGTTGGTGGCAGTGCGGAACTGGAAATTACCCAATCCGCCTCGTCCGCCCTTGAGCAGCAACACCTCCTGACCGTCGTAGGTGACGTCGCACACGTACTTTCCGGTCTCGGCATTGTAGACTACCGTACCGCAAGGCACATCAATATACACGTCTTTACCGTCGGTGCCGTGGCATTTGTCGCGTCCTCCGTTGCCTCCATGCTCCGCAAAGACATGGCGTTGGAACTTCAAGTGGAGCAACGTCCAATAGTTATGGTTGCCACGGAGATAGATGCTGCCACCCTTACCACCGTCGCCACCGTCGGGTCCGCCATTGGGTTGGTATTTCACGTGGCGCAGGTGCATGGAACCTTTACCGCCCTTGCCTGAGCGGCAGTATATCTTTACATAGTCAACGAAATTGGATTCTGCCATTTCTTAATTGGGTATTTCTTTGTGAAGTGATAAAAAAACAATGGTAGCGGGACGCAGCCCGAAAACGGATTTTGAGCCTTGGGTCAATCGCCCAAGACTCAAAATCAAGTATGAGGCGGAATTATAAGTTGTCGATAACGGCGCTGATGTCACCGAAGATGCGGTCGAGTTCGCCAAGACCGTCAATCTGATGGTGAATGCCTTCCTTCTCGTACCAGTCGATGAGGGGAGAGGTCTGGTTGTGATACACGTCGAGACGCTTCTTGATTGTCTCCTCGTTGTCATCGCTGCGGCCGCTCTGCTGTCCGCGGAGGAGGAGGCGCTTCATCAGTTCTTCCTCAGGTACGTGGAGCTCGATCATGGCAGCCACCTTGTGTCCGCGCTCTGCGAGCATCTTCTTCAGAGCCTCTGCTTGAGGTATGGTGCGTGGAAATCCGTCGAAGATCACGCCTGTGTGCTCCTTGCCGAAGCTGTCGTAAACACTGGCGAGAATGTCGATCATCAACTCGTCGGGGATGAGCTGACCGTTGTCGATATAGCCTTTGGCAGTCTTGCCAAGCTCTGTCCCGTTCTTGATCTCGCTGCGGAGTACGTCGCCGGTGGAGATGTGGTTGAGCTGATACTTCTCAATCATCTTGTCGCTCTGTGTGCCTTTGCCTGCACCGGGAGCGCCGAAAATTACGATATTCTTCATTTCTTTTTTATGTTGTTGTGTGTGTTATTCGCTTACCAGCGTGTAGATGTCTTTCAGATTGCGCCCCTGTTGGTCGTAGTCCAGTCCGTAGCCCACAATGAAGTCGTTGGGTATTTCCATGGCGGCATATTCGATGTCGAGGTCAACGGTGAGCTTCTCGGGTTTGAGAAGCAGGGTGCAGATGTGAACGGAGGCGGGATTGTGCCCATCGAGAAGTTCGAGCATGTGTTTGATGGTCAGTCCGGACTCGATGATATCCTCTACGATAATCACCGTTCTGTCTGTCAGGTCGGTATTGATGCCTATCATCTGCTTCACCGAGCCGGTGGAAGACGTGCCGTCGTAGGACGACATCTTGACAAAGGAAATCTCGCACGGGATGGTTATCATCTTCATCAAGTCGGCGGCAAACATAAACGAACCGTTCAGAACTGATAGAAAAATGGGGTTCTTCCCCTCCATATCCTTGTTGATGCGGTCGGCTACCGCTTTGACATGTTGCAGTATTTCCGCTTCCGGGATAGATGTTTCAAAAGTCTTGTCCTTGATTTTGACTCTGCTCATAGCGCAATTTTGGTATAATTTGTCGCAAAATTACAAAAAATAAGTCGAATGCTTGGCATTGATTAGGAGAAATTATGTATTTTTGCACGAGTATGAAGATTTTCAGTAGCGCTCAGAGTCATGAGCTTGACAAATATACTATCGAGCACGAACCCGTGTCTTCGATAGACTTGATGGAACGCGCGGCAAAGGCCCTTACGCACGCCATCATGGACGAATGGACCAATATGACACCTGTCGTGGTGTTTGCAGGGCCGGGCAATAACGGTGGAGACGCATTGGCAGTGGCTCGCCTGTTGGCAGAGCAGGACTACCGTGTGGCGGTCTATCTGTTCAACGTGAAGGGTGTGCTGTCGCCAGAGTGTGAACAGAACAGAAACCGCTTGATGGAAAACAAGAAGGTGAAGTTCACGGAAGTGACGTTGCAGTTTGACCTTCCCACGCTTGGTGCAGACACACTGGTAGTCGATGGACTGTTCGGGTCTGGTTTGAACAAACCACTGTCGGGCGGTTTTGCATCGCTTGTAAAATATGTGAACCAAAGTGGTGCCCAGGTGGTGAGCATAGACATGCCTTCCGGCTTGATGTCGGAGGACAACACCTACAACATTCCGAGCAATATCATCAAGGCAACGCTGACGCTTACCATACAGCAGAAGAAACTTTCGATGCTCCTTGCCGACTGCCAGCAGTATGTAGGACGGCTCAAGGTGATCGACATCCGGCTGAGCCAAGAGTGGATATCCACCGCGCAAGTGCAATATACCATTGTTGAAGAACGCGACGTCAGGGCTTTGTTGAAGCACCGGAACGACTTCGCCCACAAGGGAAGTATGGGACATGCCCTCTTAATCGCCGGCAGTTATGGTATGGCGGGAGCCGCCGTGCTTGCCACAAGAGCCTGCCTTCGTGCCGGTGTGGGCAAGGTTACCGTGCATACCCCCAAACGTAACTATGACGTGATGCAACTTGCGGTGCCTGAAGCCGTGATGCAGATAGACCGCGATGAGACCTGCTTCTCGGAGGCTGTCGATGCCGATGACTATGATGCACTGGGCATCGGACCGGGGCTGGGCATGCAGGAGAGCACAGCAATCGCACTGATAGCCCAGTTGCGGCGAACGCAGGCTCCCATCATAGCCGACGCTGACGCCCTTAATATCCTTGCCAACCATAATGCATGGATGCAACAGCTGCCCGAAGGAATGATTCTTACACCGCATCCCAAAGAATTAGAACGATTGGCTGGCGGACATTGTTCTTGTGATTACGAGCGCCTTGCCAAGGCGCGTCATCTGGCAGAGCACCACCATGCCTATGTCATCTTGAAGGGACACTATTCTGCTTTGTGCATGCCCGACGGACAGGTGCTGTTCAATTCCACAGGCAATGCAGGCATGGCAACGGCAGGAAGTGGTGATGTACTGACTGGCATCATTACCGCTTTGCTGGCGCGTGGCTACAGTCAGGCGGATGCCTGCAAACTGGGTATGTACATTCATGGCCTTGCCGGAGACCTTGCCGCCAAAGACCTGGGCAAGGAAAGCTTGGTGGCAGGCGATCTCGTGAGATATCTTCCAAAGGCTTTCCTTTGGCTCGAAGACTAACAGAAAAGAAAACGAAAATATGAAAACAAGACTCTTGCCGGCGGCATTCTTGCTTGTGTCGTTGATGACTTCATTCCATGTGCAGGCACAGGAAGAAGGAGTGACATACTGTTTGCCGAAAACGGCGGCGAAGTTTACGCTCAGAATAGAAAAGACAACTTATACACCAGGCGATTTCGCTGAGTATGCATCCAGGTTTCTGCGAGTTAAGGCGGAAACGAAGAAAAGTGTGGACTACCGCATCGTGGGGTGTAGCGTGGAGGCATATGCAGAGCCAGATACGTCACGCTGCTTCGTGCTGAAGGTGGGCGACAAGCGTGGCATCAGCAATGTGGCACTCGATGACAAGGGAATACTTTTGGCGGTGAACGACCAACCCATGCCAGTGAAAGCTGCAGCCAAGGCTTTCGTCGCTGCCCCAAAGCCACGCCGGATGAATCCCCGCGACTATCTGAGTCAGGAGATTTTGGCAGCTGGGAGCAACATGAAGATGGCAGAACTCACAGCACAGGATATCTACGACATCCGTGACAGCCGCAACCAGTTGTCGCGCGGACAGGCAGACTATATGCCGAAAGACGGCGAGCAACTCAAGTTGATGCTTCAGAAACTGGATACACAGGAAGCTGCCATGATGCAGTTGTTTACCGGTACGATAGACAAGGATACCACGGAAGTGACGCTTAACTATGTGCCCATCCGCGAGACCAACCGCCAGTTGCTGTTCCGTTTCTCAGGCAAACGGGGCTTGGTGGATATCGATGACTTGGGCGGAAATCCTTATTATATATCGGTAGAGGATGAGCATAGCGTACCGCCGCCACCACCTGCCGATCCGAAGAAAAAGAAAGAACCTGTGATGTATTCGTGCAAACCTGGGCGTATCCGTCTCTCGCTCTTCGAGGGTGCCAAATCATGGCAGAGCTATGAAATGTATGCCGCCCAGTTTGGACAACTGAACCCGATCGATGAAGACCTTATTAATAAAAAGGTGAAAACCGTCGTCGTTCTCAACCCCTATACGGGCGGACTGGAGAAAATCAAGACGGAACCCGTGAAATAAAAAGCGCGGTCTTGCCCAAGGAAAATGGCAAGACCGCGCTTCGGTTAATACGCCACGATGCACGGGATACCCAGTGTAAGGATGCGGTTGCGGATGGAATCCAACTCGTAAGGGGTGGCTTTTTCCAACCCCTTCTCGGGAGATTCACGGTCTATCGTGTAGATCATCACTTGCTTGGGGGTAATCTCTTGGATGGTTTTCAACCAAGGTAACACATACCGGTTACCGGTGTTGTCTACGCTTCTGCCATTGACGCTCCCCTTCAAGAACATCGTCTGTATGACCACATTGCCTTGAAATGCTTTCAGGTTCTCGATGATGTCGGTCACGCAATACTTCTTTCCGACAGGTCGGTCTACGGTATCGATATATTCGGCATCTATGGTGTCGAGCTTTTGGATGTTGTTGTCGAGTTTCATTAAGGCGAGGCGGATGTCTTCGTGTCCTATGAAAGTGGCATTGCTCATTACGCTGACGGTGGCACGAGGGTAATACTTGTCGCGTAGGCGAAGGGTGTCGTCCACAATTTGTGCAAAGTGAGGATGAGAGGTCGGCTCGCCGTTGCCAGCAAAGGAAATGTCGTCAAGCTGAAGACCTTGCCGGTGCCGTCTACTCAGGAAGTCTTCAAGACATAGACAGACCTCTTGCCGTGACGGGCGGGGATGCGTCGGCACATGGTCGGCATTGTATCCGCATTCGCAATATACACAGTCGAACGTGCAGCATTTCCCGTCATCGGGCATCAGATTGATGCCTAATGAGATGCCTAAGCGGCGGCTTTTCACGGGACCGTAAATGGGAGAACTATATAATAATGTGCTCATGTCATGTCTTCTTCGTGCTGCAAAGGTATGGAATTTTGCATAGATGCGTAGTTAATAGTGGTTAAACGTTCGTTGGAGAGCTATTTTTTTTGTTACTTTGCACCAAAATTGGTATATTATATCCTTTTTATAAATGGGAAAGAAACGTAAGAATTCCGGCAACCGTCACGGCTTGCAGGTTGTTACATTGTGTATTAGTACCGCTTTGGTGCTCATCTTATTGGGGCTTGTTCTGTTCACCGCGTCTACAGCGCAGAACCTTTCCGCATACATGAAAGAGAATCTGGTGGTGACAGTAATGCTCCGCAACGATATGACAAATCCCGAAGGCTTGCAGTTCTGCAAGTCGGTGAGATCCAAGTCGTATACGAATAAGGTGACTTATATCAGCAAAGAACAGGCGTTGAAAGAAGGAACAAAGGATATGGGCATCAACCCCAAGGAATTTGTAGGATATAATCCATTCACTCCCTCCGTGGAATTACAACTCAAGGCAGACTATGCCAACAACGATTCGCTGACTTGGATAGCCGCAGACTTGAAGCGCGACCACAACGTGACCGACGTGAACTATCAGCAAGACCTGATAGAGAGCGTGAACAACACCTTGCAGAAGGTGAGTCTCGTCCTGCTGGTTCTCGCTGCATTGCTTACCATCGTGTCGTTCTCTCTCATCAACAACACGGTGCGCTTGAGTGTCTATGCCCGCCGCTTTTCTATCCATACGATGAAACTGGTAGGTGCTTCTTGGGGCTTCATCCGCGCTCCTTTCCTCCGGAAGGCAGTGTGTGAAGGCATTGTGGCAGCCTTGATTGCCGACTGCGTGTTGGGTGGCGGCATCTATGCTCTCTATACTTATGAACCGGAAGTGATGGCGGTTGTCGACTGGAAAGTGCTTGTCATTACAGGTGTTTCTGTACTGCTGTTCGGTTTGATTATCACCACATTCTGTGCTTATATCTCCGTGAATAAATTCTTGAAGATGAAGGCAGGCGACCTTTACAAGATTTAAAGGAAACAAAAAACATTATTTATATATGGACAAAAAGAATTTGGCGTTAGGCAAGGTCAACTTCCTGATGCTTACAATCGGAATGATTGTCGTTATCTTGGGATTTATCCTGATGAGCGGTTCGGGTTCTAACGAAAATGCTTACGACCCCGAAATTTTCAGTACAATGCATATTAAGGTGGCTCCGGTCATTTGCTTGATAGGCTTCGTGTCGATCATTGGAGCCATCGTCTACAAACCGAAAGATAAATAAACAACAGACTTATTCAACGAGAAAATGAATTGTTTTGAAGCTTTGGTCCTTGGACTCGTTCAGGGACTTACGGAGTATTTGCCCGTGAGCAGCAGCGGACATCTGGCTATCGGTGCGCAACTCTTCGGCATCGACGGTGCCGACAACCTTTCGTTCACCATCCTGGTGCATGTGGCTACCGTATTGAGCACCCTCGTCATCCTCTGGAAGGAAATAGACTGGATATTGAAGGGGCTGTTCAAGTTCCAGATGAACGCCGAGACGAAGTATGCACTCAACATCATTGTGTCGATGATACCGGTAGGCATCGTCGGCGTGTTCTTCAAAGACAAGGTGGAAGCAATCTTCGGATCGGGCTTGCTCGTGGTGGGCATCATGCTCCTTGTGACGGCGGCGTTGCTTACCTTCTCATACTATGCCAAACCGCGCCAACGTGAAGACATCAGTCTTTGGCATGCTTTCCTGATCGGTGTAGGGCAGGCGCTTGCCGTCCTTCCTGGTCTTTCCCGTTCGGGCACAACCATCGCAACAGGTCTTTTGCTCGGCAACAAGAAAGAGAAGATGGCGCAGTTCTCCTTCCTCATGGTCATTCCCCCTATCCTTGGCGAGGCATTGCTTGATGTCTTGAAAGGACTGAAAGGAGAAGAGGCTTTCGGCGGCATCGACACCTTGCCGATGGTCGTGGGCTTCTTGGCAGCTTTCCTGTCAGGATGCGTGGCATGCAAGTGGATGATCAACCTGGTGAAGAAAGGCAAGTTGGTCTATTTCGCCATCTATTGTGCTCTTGCCGGCGTGCTGACGATTATCTTCGGTTAATACTTGATAGACAATATGGACTTCTACGCAGGTGAAATAATCCCCATAGACAAGCCTTACCAATTGTCGAGTTTCGGTGCTTTGGCGCATATTCGTTTCTTGTTGTCACGCAAGTTGGGCGTGAAGCGTGTGAAGATGGGACATGCCGGAACGCTTGACCCTCTTGCCACGGGCGTGCTCATCCTGGTGACAGGAAAGGCGACCAAACGCATCGAGGAACTGCAGGCGCATACCAAAGAGTATGAGGCGACCATCCAGCTGGGGGCGACCACTCCGAGCTATGATTTGGAGCACCCAGTCAACGAGACGTTCCCTACGGCGCATATTACCCGGGAACTGATTGAGAAGACCCTTCCGCAGTTTGTCGGCGAAATCCAACAAATACCTCCCTCGTATTCCGCTTGCAAGCTGAACGGTGCCCGCGCCTATGATTTGCGTCGGAAAGGGAAGGAAGTGAAGTTGAAACCCAAGACACTGCAGATCGACGAGATCGAGCTGAAACGCTTCGATGCCGACACCATGCAGATGGATATCCGAGTGGTATGCGGCAAAGGAACTTATATCCGGGCCTTGGCAAGGGATTTGGGACGTGCTCTTGACAGCGGAGCACATCTTGTTTCCTTGCGTCGTACGAGGGTGGGAGACTACAGCGTAGACCGTTGTGTGAGCTACGAACACTTCCAGGAGTGGATCGACCAGCAGGAGATCGCAGAACTGCCCGACTATGCTGTCAGAATAGAAAATAAAGAATAACAAACAGAACAATATGAAACTGTCACAATTCAATTTTAATTTGCCCGAAGATCAGGTGGCGCTTTATCCATCTTATCATCGTGACGAATGTCGTCTGATGGTCATTCACAAGAAATCGCAGACCATTGATATGTATCGGAAAGACGAAAAAGGAGAACCTGTGAAGGACGAAGAAGGCAACCCAGTGTTCCTCGACTTCCGCAATGTGCTCGACTATTTTGATGAAGGCGACACCTTTATATTCAACGACACCAAGGTGTTCCCGGCACGTCTTTACGGCACGAAGGAGAAGACAGACGCCAAGATTGAAGTGTTCCTGCTGCGAGAGCTGAACCAGGAGATGCGTCTTTGGGATGTGCTCGTGGAGCCGGCACGCAAGATACGTATCGGCAACAAACTCTTTTTTGACGAGAGCGGAACCATGGTCGCTGAGGTAATCGACAACACGACGAGTCGCGGCAGAACGTTGCGCTTCCTCTACGACTGTCCTCACGAGGAATTCAAGCGTGACCTCTATATGCTTGGGGAATCTCCACTCCCCCGCTACATCATAGACCATCAGGTTCCAGAACTTGATGCAGACGGTAATCCCGTGATGAAAGACGGCAAGCCCGTGATGAAATACGACCGCCCGGCACGCAAGGAAGACCTCACCGACTTCCAGTGCATATTTGCCAAGAACGAAGGTGCGGTGACGGCTCCTGCCACAGGACTGCACTTCAGCCGCGAACTGTTGAAGAGAATGGAAATCAAGGGCGTGAACTTTGCTTTCATTACCTTGCACTGCGGTTTGGGCAACTTCAGCAATATCGAGGTGGAAGACCTCACGAAGCACAAGATGGACTCCGAACAAATGTTCATCAACGCTGAGGCTTGCAAGGTGGTAAACGACTCGAAGAAGGCTGGACACAAGATCTGCTCGGTGGGTACCAGTGTGGTGAAAGCCACGGAGACAGCTGTGGGCACCGACGGCATGTTGAAGGAATATGAGGGCTGGACCAACAAGTTTATCTTCCCGCCCTATGACTTCGGCATGTCAGACTGCATGATTGGCAATTTCTATCACCCTATGTCTACCTTGATGATGAACGAGGCTGCTTTCGGAGGCTACGAACTCGTGATGGAAGCCTATAAGCTCGCTGTAGAGCACGGCTACAAGTTCGGATGTTATGGAGACGCCATGCTGATTCTCGATGACTAAAGTAATGCATACGGTATATTTGGGTTTGGGCACCAACCTCGGTGACAAGCGTGCAAATATCCTCAAGGCAACCGATGAGATAGGAAAGCTGATTGGCACTGTAGTGTGCCAGTCAGCTTTTTACGAAACTGAACCTTGGGGTTTTGTCTCGCAGAATCAGTTTGTCAATGCCGCCGTCAAGGTGCAGACATTGATGTCCCCCCGTGAAGTGCTTTCGGCTACCCAACAGATAGAACGGGAGATGGGACGCACGCAAAAGTCTTCAGACGGGCAGTATCACGACAGGATTATCGACATCGACATTCTGCTCTACGACACTCTGCATGTGGACGAACCGGATTTGCAGATACCTCATCCGCTGATGGAAGAGCGTGATTTTGTGATGATACCCTTGAAGGAAATAATGAAAGAATAAGGCTATGGGAATAGAAAAAGGATTGTTCAACAGAACCCGACTGCTCGTCGGGGACGAGTTGATGGAACGGATATACAGCCAGCGCGTGATCGTTTTCGGAGTAGGAGGCGTAGGCAGCTGGTGTGCAGAAAGCTTGGTGCGTTCGGGTGTGGGGCATCTTACGATTGTCGACTCCGACCGTGTGTGCATGACTAATGTGAACCGCCAGCTTCAGGCTACGGCGAAAACCGTAGGACAAGTTAAGGTGGAAGCTCTTCGCGAGCGTTTGCTCGACATCAATCCCAAGGTGGATGTCGTGGCACTGCAGAAGATCTACGACGAGACCACTGCTGCAGATTTTGACCTCAACCAATATGATTATGTGATCGACTGCATCGACAGTCTGAAGGATAAGGTGCTCTTGATTCGCAACGCATGCCAAAGCTCAGCTACATTTTTCTCCTCTATGGGGGCTGCGCTCAAGATGGATCCAACCAAGATCCAGGTGGCAGAGTTCTGGAAGGTGCGTGGTTGTCCGTTAGGAGCAGCCTTGCGCAAGCGCTTTAAAAGAATGAAAGAACGTCCGGCGCACAAGTTCCAGTGTGTGTATAGCGAGGAAGTGCTTGATAACCGGGGAGAGAACCATACGTGCGGAACATCGGCTTGCATGTGCCCGAAGGCACAGGTCGGACCCGGTGACCCTAATCTGGTGAATCACGAATGGTGCAGTTCCAAGGCGCAGATCAACGGTACGATGGCGCATATCACCGCCATCTTCGGTTTTACCATAGCAGGACTGGTGATGAACGACCTCTATAAGAAGTGAACTTCCTCACTGAGGAAAACATGATATAAACCTATACAAAAGCCGGGATGCAGCTCGATCGCTACATCCCGGCCTTATTATATATAAATAGGTGTGGAGGATTAGTCCACAACAATTGGCTTGTACTTAGGAACAAGGGCCTTCATGATCACCCAGCCTACGAGATATGCTACGGCGCAGATGCAGAAGATAATCATGTAACCTGCAGGTTTGCCGTCGAAGCCCATGAAGGAGAATGCTTCGCCTTGACCTTCAGCATAGGTGAAGAGCACACCCGAACCATAGTTGATGAGGTAGGAACCTACACCACCTGCCATGGCACCGATACCGGTAATGGTGGCAATGGTAGACTTCGGGAACATGTCGCCGATGGTAGAGTAGAGGTTTGCTGACCATGCTTGGTGACCGGCACCCAACAGACCGATGATGATAGCTGGCCACCAAGGACTGAATTCACCCATTGGCTGTGCGATAAGACCCAACAAGGGGAAGCAGGCGAAGATCAACATGGCACGCATACGGCCGATATAGGGGTTCATGCCTTTCTTGTCTACAAAGTAGGTAGGCAGATAACCACCGCCGATACTCAACACCGTCACAATCGCATAGAGGGTAAAGATCAAGGCGATAGCCATCGGTGAGTCGGATGTATAGCCATACTGGTCAGAGAAGTATGCCGGTGCCCAGAAGAGGAAGAACCACCATACACCGTCTGTCATAAACTTGCCTGTGATAAACGACCAAGTCTGACGATAGGTGAAACACTGCCAGAAACTGATGGTCTTTTCTTCTTTCTGGTCATCTTTTTCTTCTTCAATTTGAGAGATGTCAGAATCCTGTTCTACGTAGTTCAGCTCAGCCTTGTTCACATATTTGCTCTTGCTGGGCTTGTCATACAACCACAGCCAAAGACCCATCCATACGTAGCCGAGCACACCGATGATGATGAATGCCATCTCCCAACCCATAGCGCGGGCGAGCAATGGAATGGTGGCAGGAGCAGCCAACGCACCGATAGAAGCACCACTGTTGAAGATAGAAGTGGCGAACGCACGGTCTTTCTTCGGGAAGTATTCCGCTGTTACCTTGATGGCAGCGGGGAAGTTTCCGGCCTCACCGGCAGCGAGAATCAAGCGGCAAGAGAGGAACAACCACACACTGATAGTAGCGATGGCAACGGCAGCCTCAGAGCCTTTCTGCACCAATCGCAGTGCTTCTATGGAGTCGTAGCCTTCAACCTGCATGGCCACCCATCCGCATCCGGCATGCATCACTGCACCGGTAGACCACACAAAGATGGCGATGAGATAGCCTTTCTTGGTGCCCATCCAGTCTACGAACTTGCCTGCAAACAGGTTGGCAATAGCGTAGAAGATGGAGAACCAACCGGTAATCAATCCGTAGTCGGCATCTGTCCAATGGAATTCAGGGGCGATAAAGTCTTTCCATGTGAGCGACAAAACCTGTCGGTCCATGTAGTTTACGGTAGTTGCCAAGAAAAGCAAGCCGCAAATGATCCAACGGAAGTTGGTCATCTTAGTCGTTTTAATTTGATTCATTTTAGTGATATTGTTTTTTTGTTTAGAATCTGAGGTATAATACGATTAGGTGCAAAGATACGAAAAAAACGTAATCTTTGCACCTATTATTTGTTAAAAAACCAAGAAACGCCGCAATTAGTCTTGGAAGTAGACGCGTTTCACGCGGTTGCTGATACCTGTAAGCACTTCGTAGGGAATCGTGTCGAGCACATCAGACAAGACGGTAACGGGCAGATGGTCTCCGAAAATCTCCACGGAGTCTCCTTCTTTGCAGTCGATACCGGTCACGTCAATCATGGCTACGTCCATGCAGATATTGCCGATATAGGGTGCCTTCTTGCCGTTTACGAGGCAGTAGCAGTGTCTGTTGCCCAAGTGGCGGTTCAGTCCGTCGGCATATCCGATAGGAATGGCTGCGATGAGGCTGTCTCTTTCCACGGCTCCCTTGCGGCTGTAGCCCACTGTTTCGCCTGCCGGCACATGGCGCAGTTGCAGGATGGTGGTCTTCAGCGTGCTCACGTTGTTCAGAATGCGGTTGTCGCGCGGGTCGATACCATACAGTCCGAGTCCCAGACGGCACATGTCGAGCTGTCGCTCGGGGAAGTGCTCAATGCCTGCCGAGTTGTCGATGTGACGGATGATGTGGTGCTCGAAGGCTGCCTGCAGTTTCTTGCTGCCGTAGTCAAACAGCTCGAACTGTTCTGCCGAGAATGGGTCAAAACCGTCGCTGTCGCTGCCTACGAAGTGGGAGAACACTGATCGGGGAATGATGGCATTCTGGTGTTTCAGCCGTTCGATGAGTTCATCCATGTCTTCACGGGGATTGAAACCGAGCCGGTGCATGCCGGTGTCGAGTTTGATATGCACGGGGAAGTTGGTGATTCCCTCTTTCCGGGCTGCCGAGATGAGTGCGTCGAGCAGGCGGAAGCTGTACACTTCGGGTTCGAGGTCGTAGTCGAACATGGTCTTGAACGCCGTCATTTCAGGGTTCATGATCATGATGTTGCTCGTGATGCCGTTCTTGCGGAGGGTCACGCCTTCGTCTGCCACAGCCACAGCCAGATAGTCCACCAGATGGTCTTGCAGGGTCTTGGCGATTTCCACAGAGCCTGCTCCGTAGGCGTCTGCCTTGATCATGCATACGAGTTTTGTTTCGGGTTTCATGAACGAGCGGTAGAAATTGAGGTTCTTCACCACGGCTCCGAGGTTCACTTCGAGGATGGTTTCATGCACTTTCTGCACGAGCAGCTCCGTCAGTTGGTCGAAACCGAATTGGCGGGCACCCTTGATGAGGATCACCTCGTCGTGAAGGGAACGGAACACCTCGCTTTGGATGAATGACTTGCAGTCGTGGAAGAAATACTTTTCCTCTACTTTTATCTGGTCTGCCTGTGCCGATAGCTCCTTGCCGATGCCGATGAACTTCTCCACTCCTCGCTTTTGTGCCAAGACCGACACTTCGGAATAGAGCGCTTCGGGAGTTTCTCCGCTCTGGTAGATATCGCTCAGAATGAGTGTGTGGCGACGCCCTTTGTGGTCGGGTCTCCGGTTCATAAAGTCGAGCGCAATGTCGAGTGAATTGATGTCGGAGTTGTAGGAGTCGTTGATAAGGGTGCATCCGTGCTGTCCTTCTTTCACTTCAAGGCGCATGGCCACAGGCTCCAGGCTTCCCATACGCTGCTTGATGGTTTCCATGTCGATGCCCAACAGCAGTGACACAGAGGCGCAGGTAATGGCATTGGTGACCGAAGCCTCGTCGATGAAGGGAAGGGAGAACTGTCCCTCCTGTCCCTTGTATATATAGGATATGGTGGAGGTGATGTCTTTCTTCGACACGCCTTTGATGAATAGCGGAGCCTTGTCGTTCTTCGTCGACCATGAGAGGATTTCTCCCTTATAGTCATATTCCGAAATGATGCGTTTCACCACTTCATTGTCTTCGCAATAGACGATGGCTTTGGAACCATGGAAGAGCGTGAGCTTCTCTCGGCATTTGTCTTCGATAGACTCGAAGTTCTCCTGGTGGGCAGAACCGAGGTTGGTCAGCACACCGATGGTGGGCTGGATGATGTCGCGCAGGGCGAGCATCTCACCCGGCTGACTGATGCCAGCCTCGAATACGCCTACCTGTGTCTGCTCAGACAAGAGCCAGACAGAGAGCGGGACGCCTATCTGTGAATTGTAGCTGCGGGGCGAACGTGTAACCGACATGCTGGGGGAGAGCACTTGGTAGAGCCATTCCTTGACCATGGTCTTCCCGTTGCTGCCAGTGATACCTACAATGGGGATTTCAAACTCGTCACGGTGGCGTTCGGCAAGTCTTTGCAGGGCGGTGAGAGGCGACTCTACTTTCAGGAAGTTGGATTTCGGAAACAGTGTCTCATGGTTTTCCGGCACATTCTCCACTACGAAGTTTCTCACGCCACGCCGATACAGGTCTTGGATAAAGTGGTGTCCGTCGTGTCTTTCTGACTTCAAGGCGAAAAACAAAGTCCCTTCCGGGAAACACAAGGAGCGGCTGTCCGTAAGCAGGAAACCGATGTTGGCATCTGCCGCGCCGTATCGGTGCGCTCCGATAAGTGTTGTTATTTTTTCGATAGTATAAGTCATCGCTGTTGTTTTAAGTTGCTGCAAAGTTAGTGCAAATCAAAGACAACGCAAAATAAAAGCAGACTTGTTTTCTTTTATTTTGCGTTGTCTTTATGTGGATGGTATCGTCAGGGTGAACGGGAAGTGGGCGATGGTGTCTGTCGGACGTTTCTCTGTGATGTGGAATCACTCAAATCCGGGATATTTGCGGGCTAATGCTGCAGCTTGTTCCTCGGCTTTGCGGATGAAAGTCTTGTATTCTTCGCTGTCCGGATGGATGGGACGGTGCTGCAGGGCAAGTTTCACGGGTTGCCATTCTCGGATGAATGTCTTCGTGGCGTCGCTGAAACACGCCTCGGAAAAGCGCTCCCAGATATAGGCTACTGCTTGTGCTGACGGGTGCAGCATGTCTTCTGCGTAGAACCGGTAGTCGCGCAGTTCGTCGTTGACTATCTCGTAGGCAGGGAAATAGAACACGCTGCCGGGGTTCGCCTCGCACAGCCTGTCGGCGGCGAGCAGCAGGGTGGACTTCGACAGTTGACTGCCGTGATACCCGTACTTGGCATAGCGGATGGGACTGACCGTGATGACAATCCTCACTTCCGGGTTCCGCTGTTTGAGCACATCCACTGCTTGCTGCAGATAGCCGGTGCACTCTTCGATGGTCAGGGTGCGCTCTGTAAACAGGCGTTGTGGTCTTTTCTGACAGTTGTCCACTATCTCGCCCGTCTCGTTGAGCACGTAGACATGGTTCGTGCCGAGGGTGAGCACTGCGGTTTGCGGTGCTTCACTCTCGGCACGGATGACGGTATGCAAGATGCTGGCAGGATTGTACATCACACCGAACGGGTTGACGGTCGTCCGAAACTTTTCTTCCGCAAACCGTTTCCCCATTTCCGTGGCGAAACAGGAGCCCACGAAAAGCATCTTTTCACAAGGCTCTATCTTGAAAGGCGGTGGCGTGATGTCTACAATCGTGCGGAACTTCATGCTTTCTTCTTTTTCTTTCCTTCATAGACGATGGCGGCTATCAGCAGGATGACGAGCACGCCCATGGCAACGTAGGCGATGGTCTCGGTCGTACTGACCGACTTCGGATAGAAGCTGAGCACCACCGTGTGCTTGCCCGGCTTCACCTGTATGGCTCTGAGGATATAGTTCACTCTGCCCACAGGCGTGTCCATGCCGTCTACGGTGGCGGTCCATTCGGGGTAGTAGTTTTCGGCGAAGACCACGATACCTCCCTGGTCTGATGCCACCTCATAGGTCAGCTTGTTGGGCTGATAGGCTACTATCTTTACAATCGACGTATTGTTCTGCGCCTTGCTCTCACCGAGAATGTCCTTAAACTTGCGGTCGGCTACGGCTTCGTGGCGCAGGTCTGTCTTGCCCACGGCATCCATTTCCTCATTGGCGTTGTCCACATATTTGATCTTGTCTACAAACCATCCGTTGCCGTATGTGTAGATGTTCTTGACGGGAACCGTCTGTCCGTTTTGCAGGGGCACGATGAAATATTTGGTGTTGAGCATGTTGAGCACCGGGAAGATGCTGTCGCCGTTCACCTTAGTCATGTCTCCGTTGGCTTCTGCGATGGCTTTCATCAGCTGTTGCATCTCGGGGGCAATATAGGCATCGATCATCTCCTGGTATCTGCGGAGCTTTGCCGGGTGATAGCCGCCGATGCTCTTGTGATAGAAAGAGGTCTCGTTTTCGTTGAACGTGTTGCTGGCGAGATTGAGCACGCGGTAGTCCAAACTCTTGTCTTGCAGAATCTGCTCGTCGGTAGCCGACTTCTGCATGGGTTGCTCGCGAAGGCTCTTCTCCACGAACATGCCGTCGTTCAGGTAGCGCTTGTCCACCTGCCACAGGTCGAACAGACAGAGTACGGCGAGCACGCCGACCATCACCTTGCTGTTGATGCGCTGCAACTTGTAGGCATAGATGGCGATGGCACCGATGAAGACAATCCAGAACGAGCGCCAGCAGTCGGCGGTGAAGATGGCTTGACGTATGCCTGTGAGGTTGTCAAGGAGCGGCTGCAACTGGTCTTGCGGCAACTGCGAGAGTGCCTGCGCCTCCTGCGTGGAGATGTAGTTGGAGAAGAAGACGCCCGGCATGGTGGCGAACAGCAGACAGACACCTGCCGTAAACACGAAACTTCCTGCCAGATAGCGTCCCTGCTCTTTCAGGATACGCGGGTCGTCAACGATCTTTTTCAGTGCCAGCATGGCAAGCAACGGAATGGTGAACTCCGCAATGACAAGGATGGATGCCACCGTTCGGAATTTGGCATACATCGGAATGTAGTCGATGAAGAAGTCGGTAACCCCCATGCAGTTGCGTCCCCATGAGAGGACGATGGACAGGATGGTGGCTGCCAGCAGTGCCCATTTGATGGGTCCCTTCACGATAAACAGTCCGAGGATGAACAGCATGATCACGAATGCTCCCACATAGACCGGACCGCTCGTGCCGGGCTGTTCTCCCCAATATTGTCCCAGCTGGTCATAGATCTGCTGGTACATCGGGTCACCTTTCTTTTGGCATATCTCGTTGTATGACATCGGCACGGAAGCGCCGCCCTTCGTGTTCGGGATGAGCAGCGTCCAGGTCTCGTCGATACCATAGCTCCACTGGGTGATATAGTCACGGTCGAGACCGCTGCTGGTTTGGTTCTGCGATGCCTTCTTCACCAGTTCGCTCTTCCCTCGCATACTTTCCTTGCTGTATTCCCATGTGTGGTAGAGGTTGCTCATGTTCATGCAGATGCCGATGACGGCAGCCGCAGCACACACGCCCGTGGCTTTCAGGAAATGCGACAGCTCCTTCTTGCGGATGGCATCCACCAGATAGGCAATGACCATGAAGAGGATGATGAACAGATAGTAGTAGGTCATCTGCACGTGGTTGGCCTTCACTTCGAAGGCGGTGAAGATGGCGGTGACGATAAATCCCCATAGATATTTCTTCCTATACGCCAATACCACTCCGGCAATCATCGGCGGCAGATAGGCGAGCGCCATCACTTTCCACAGGTGGCCGGCGGCGATGATGATGAGGAAATAGCTGGAAAACGCCCAGACGATGGATCCCAACACGGCAAGCGCGCGCTTGAAGTCGAAGGCACGGAGCAGAATATAGAATCCCAACAGATAGGCGAAGAGATACCATACATATTCGGGAAGTCCGAGATGATAGATGTTCATGACCTCCACCAAGCCGTTCGTGCTCTGATACGAAGGGGCTGTTTGGTAGGTGGGCATGCCTCCGAAGACAGAATTCGTCCATCTTGACGTCTCGCCGGTGCGTTGGTAGAATTCGGTACATTCCTCGCCAAGCCCGCGTCCGGCAGAACTGTCATGGCGATAGAGTATCTTTCCGTCCATGTCGGCAGGGAAGAAATAAGCGAATGAAATGATTGCGAAAAGCACGATTACCACCACTTCGGGTAACCATTGTTTCAATTTATTCATGTATAATATAGGCTTTTTATTCTCGTGCAAAATTACGCAAAATGCTCGAATAAGGCGGCGTTATTCGTGAAAAAGTAGTATTTTTGCACTATAATTGATTTATTGTATGATGAGAATTGGTATAATCGTGGCAATGGACAAGGAGTTTGTCCAGTTGAAAGCCTTGCTTGACCATCCTAAAACCGAACAGCAGCATGGCCGTGACTTCTTGTTGGGGCGTGTGGGCGAGCACGAAATCGTGCTTCAGCAGTGCGGCATCGGAAAGGTGAATTCGGCAGTGGGCGCAGTAGAGATGATTTTGGCGTATCATCCTGACTTGGTTGTTTCGTCGGGATGTGCCGGTGGAGCTGACGTCAACCTGAATGTGGGCGATGTGGTGGTGGCTTCCGCTTGTTGCTATCACGACGCTTATTGTGGAAGTGCAGTGGCATTCGGACAGATCTTGGGCATGCCCGAGCGTTTTGTTGCCGACCCGGCGTTGGTGGAGAAGGCTCTTCACATGGATTGCGACACGCATGTAGTGAGCGGCTTGACGGTGAGCGGTGAGTGGTTTGTAGACTCCCGCGAGAAGATGCGCTCCATCCTTGACCACTTCCCCGAGGCTGCTGCGGTCGACATGGAGAGCACGTCGATTGCGCAGACCTGCCATCTGTATGGCGTCCCCTTCATCAGCTTCCGCATCATTAGCGACGTGCCCTTGAAAGATCACAAGGCTTCTATGTATTTCGATTTCTGGAGCCGTATGGCTGAAGGCTCGTTCGATGTGACGCGCCACTTCCTGAGTGCTATATAATATAAGGTAGAAAACGTATAAATCATGACAATGGAAAAAATACCCAGCTTTACAATCAACCATAATCTCTTGAAGCGCGGCATCTACGTATCCCGCAAAGACGAAGTGGGCGGTGAGGTGGTCACCACGTTCGACATCCGTATGAAGGAACCCAACCGTGAACCTGCTTTGCATCCAGGCGCACTTCACACGATAGAACACTTGGCTGCCACCTATCTGCGCAATGATGAGGAATGGAAAGACCGCATCGTCTATTGGGGACCGATGGGATGCCTCACGGGCAACTACCTATTGCTTCGGGGAAATTACACTTCTAAGGATATCGTTGACCTGATGCGGCGCACGTTCAAGTTTGTCGCCGACTTCGAGGGCGAGATACCTGGGGCTGCTCCGCAAGACTGCGGCAACTGGCTCCTCCACGACCTGCCGATGGCGAAGTGGGAGTCGAAGAAGTATCTCGAAGAGGTGCTCTATTGCATCACGGCGGACAATCTGGAATATCCCCGCCTGTAAGGGGAGCATACGGCACATAAAAAAGGGAGTCGGACATCCGACTCCCTTTTTTTATGTGTCATGCGGTATCGTGCTTATTCGCCGTCCTGCTGGTCTATCGCTTTGATCTTCTGCTTCACCAGTTCCATCTCATCCTTGAGCTTCTGCACCTTGCGGTTCATCTCGTCGATGAGGCTGTTGCCCTTCTTGCTGCTGGCGTTCAGGAACCCGAGGTTGTTCTCGTAGGTCTGCACGTCTTGCTTCAAACCTTCGAAGCGGCGCATCAGGCGTGCACGTTCGTTGTCGAGCGCGTCGGCACCTTTCTGTGCCATGTTCTTGATGTTCGACTTGAAGTTGTCGAGCTTCTTGCGTGCGATGCTCACGTTGAGGTCTTTGTAGATGCGGTTGAGTTCGGCGTGATATTCGTCATACACCTTGTCTTTCTCCTTGAAAGGCACATGTCCGATCTTGTTGTATTCCTCGTGCAGCTTCTGCACCATGTCCTGGATGTTGCCTTCCGTCTCGCTGGTGATGGCCTTGAGCTTCTCGATCACCTCACGCTTCTTGGCGAGATTGGCTTTCTCTTCGCTGCGCGTGCCTGAATTGGCGGTGTTGCGGGCGTCGAAGAATTTGTTGCAGGCGGCTTGGAAGTCTGCCCACAGCTGTTCTCCGTGCTTCTTGGGCACCATGCCGATCTCCTTCCATTCCTTCTGCAGGGCGACGAGCTTGTCCGACGTGGCTTTCCAGTCGGTGCTGTCTTGCAGGGCTTGGGCTTTCTCTACGAGGGCTTTCTTCTTTGCCGCATTGTCGGCGAATTTCTCCTTCAGTTCCTTGAAGTATTCTCCCTTGCGGCTGAAGAAATCGTCGCAAGCGGCACGGAAGCGCTCGAAAATCTTCACGTTCATCTTCTGCGGGGCGAAGCCGATGGTCTTCCATTCCGTTTGGAGTTCGATGATCTCCTTGGTGTGCTTTTCCCAGTCGGCGGATGTCTTGTTCTCCTCTTTTGCGATGGCTTCAGCCTTCTCGCAGAGGGCGGTCTTCTTCGTCAGGTTTTCTTCTTCCTTGCCGCGCAGTTCTTCGAAGTGCTGCTGGTGACGCTTGTTGATCACCGTAGAGGCGGCTTTGAAGCGGCTCCAGATTTCTTCTCTCAACTCCTTGGCCACCGGCCCCACCTCGCGATACTGCTGGTGCAGTTCCTGCAACTGGTGGAAGGCACTGATGATGTCGGTCTGCTCTGCCAGCTTTTCGGCGGCTTCACAGATCTTGGTCTTCATCTCCAGGTTCTTCTTGAAGTCGTATTCGCGTGCCTCGCTGTTGAGTTTCAGCAGGTCGTAGAACTGCTCCACGTAGAGCTGGTAGTTGCGCCACAGCTCGTTTGCCTTTTCTGCAGGCACGGCTTTGATGTCTTTCCACTCCTGCTGGAGCTGCTTGAATACGTTGTATGATTTGTTGGCTTCATCGGGAGATGTGGCCATGTTCTTGATTTTCTCTATGATGTCGAGCTTCTTGGCGAGATTTTCCAGCTTCTCTTGCTCCTGCTGCATGAAAATCTTTGCGCGCTTTTCCTTGATGATGCTCATTTCTGTCTTGAAGGCTTCCTCGTCTTCGTCGGGCACGATCTGGTATTTTTCCGGGTCGCCGCCTTCAGCCAGATAGGCTTTCTGCTGCGCTTCGCGTTCGTTGAAATGCAACTTGTAGAAGACGGTTTTCAGGT
This sequence comes from Lachnospiraceae bacterium, assembly GCA_963654295.1. GTDB lineage: Bacteria > Bacteroidota > Bacteroidia > Bacteroidales > Bacteroidaceae > Prevotella. The sequence continues at coordinate 26,187 of CAVJZZ010000030.1, forward strand.
AGTCTACCTCTTCCTTGCGCGGATTGTCTTCCGTCTGGGCGATTTCGCGCACGCGGTCAAGCACTTCCTTCTTGGTCTTGTAAACTTTCTTGGCGGTATCGTCTTGAGCCACTTCCGTAGCCTCGACGGCTGTTTCAACCACCTGTTCTTCTGCTTTTACGCCCTGTTCCAGGGCTTTCTCTTGAGAGTCCATCATTTCACTTCTTTAGTTTGTGATTCGAGTTTCCACATAACACTTGGTGTGCAAACTTAAATAAAAATCTTGAAACAGCCTAAGGAATAGCTGATTTTCTGTCGTTTTCCTCCTAAATCAGCCGCTTGTGACGGAATATCCACCAACAAATAGCCGACACGAGGATGGAAAGGACAAGCGCGAAGACGAAGCCCCACGAGGTTTCTTCCAGTCCGTTGATGAGGTTCATGCCGAACAAGCTGGAGATGAGTGTGGGCACCATCATGATGATCGACACGGTGGTGAGCGTACGCATCACGGTGTTCATGTTGTTGTTGATGATGCTCGAATAGGTGTCCATGGTCGACTCCAGAATGTCGGAATAGATGCTGGTTGTCTCGCGTGCCTGGGTCATCTCGATGTTCACGTCTTCAATCAGGTCGGCGTCAAGTTCGTCCACTTGCAGCTTAAACTTCAGCTTGGCAAGCAGGTTCTCGTTGCCTCGTATAGAGGTGGTGAAGTAGGTGAGCGAGTCTTGCAGCCTGCTCAAGCCGATCAGTGATTCGTTGTTCACCTCGCGGTCCAGGTTGCGCTTGGCCTTCTCTATCAGGTTGTTGATTTGCTTCAGCCGCTTCAGATACCATACGGCAGAGGAGAGAAACAGGCGGAAGATCATGTCTACATAGTCAACGAAACCCTCGCACCGCTTCTGCTGATAGCTCACGAAGTCGATCATCATGTTGGTTTCGTAGTAGCACACCGTGATGGTCACGTCGCGCTTGTGGATGATGCCGAGCGGCACGGTCGTATAGGGTGTGCGCGAGCGTATCTCCTTGACGTAGGGGATGCGGAGAATGATGAGCATCCATCCGTCGTCATATTCATAACGGGCACGCTCGTCGGTATCGCTGATGTCGGAAAGGAAGTAGTCGGGAATGTTGAATTTGTCTTCCAGTATCTGTTGGTCTTCTTCCGTCGGACATGTCACTTGTATCCAGCAGTTGGGTTGCCATTCGTTGATGGCGGTCAGGTTTCCGTTGATGTTCCAGTAAGTTCTCATTGCAGTTGTCAATCCTCCATAGTTTAATAGGCCGAGGATTATGCCGTGAGAAGGCCCAACCCGTCAGTACCTACAAGTTCTTGTTTTCCGCGTGATAGTCGTCCATAATTGTTTGATGTTGAAAATGGTGTGCAAAGATACAAAATAATTCCGACAGTGGATAGCTTTTCCTCCGCTTTTTCTGTCGTGGCATGCTTTCACGCTCCCGGGCGGCATCAATGTGTAGGCGTCAGCGAGGCTTTTACCTATTTATATATACAGGCGGAAGAGGAGGGCATGGCAGCGTTGCTGGGTCAAGAAATTGCCTGCTCTGTGAAAATCTTCATCAAAAAATATGGAAGTATCATATTAAAACACTATCTTTGCAAAATGGATAAAATGCCCGTTTCGTCAGGAAGGGCACGAAACAGATTGAGTGTAAATAATCTTTGCTCGTCAATCTCTCACCTATTAATAAAATGTTGTGGTATGAGACCTACAAGATCATTGCGCATGCAGATGCGCTCAGCCAGCAACATAACAACGGCAGACCGTCTCAGCTAAGGATTCTTCTGGATGCTGTCGTTTCATACCGATTAAGGTATCCCGTCACTTTCATGCGGCAGTCATGAAGGGAAAGGAGACTACATACCCATGGAAACCCTACAACGCAACCCATATGCCGGTGAGACCGACTTCCATTGGTTCATCGTCCGCACCCAAGCCCGGCAGGAGGAAAAGTGCGTGGCGATGCTCACCGAGGCGCAGGGCAGAGGCAAGAACATCCTGGAGGTGTATTGTCCCGTCAACACCACCGTGCGTGTGCGTCGCAGAGGCAAGGACATCAACGCTCCTGTCTACACCAGCCACGTCTTCGTCTATGCCACCCTCAAGGCGCTCACCGAGACCATCCGCCAGAAGTATCCGGAGGGCTGCATCCTGTATGGCAGGAAGAAGCACGTGGAAGACGGCGATGCGGAGGTTCCCATCGTGGTGCCCGTACAGCAGATGAACCGGTTCCGGGAATTCCTCGACAGCTACCACGACGAGATGATCCTCCTCGACCGTCCCTATTCCGACTACGAGTTCAATCACAAGAAAGGCGAATACAACGAGGTGGTGAAAATTGTCGCGGGACCGTTCGTCGGACGCACAGGCTTCGTGGCACGGTTCGACGGTGACAAGCGGCTCGTCTTCAACCTCTTCGACTACGAGCAGGATGCCATCGTGCCCATCACCATCTCCATTCCCAACCTGTGGGCGTTCCAGCTGGTCCGCCTCACGAACAGCAAAGACCGCAAGGTGGGCAATGCCACCGCGCGCGACCGCGCCATCGACCGTATGTTCGGCACCATCCAGGCATGCGGATATAAAGACCGCTCGCTCTGCATCCTCGACGACGCCGTGAAGATGCTTTGCAACGACACCACATGGACCGGGCTCTGCAGGTTTCTCAGCACGCAGCACATGGAGCGGCTGGGCCATGCCTTCGCCAGCTATGCCTCCGAAGACGTGACGCTCATCTTCTCGCTCATCCGCTACGAGCGCACCAACAATGACTACGTCCACTGCCGGTGGCAGCGCAACTTCCTCCGCCCCTTCCTCACCCCGTCGTCCGGACTTGAAGGCGTGCCGCCCGAACCCGTCTCTGTCCCCGTCGACAAGTCGTCGCGCCTCGCCTACTATGCGTCGCTGGCAAGAAAGAAAACTCCCACAGATCTCACAGCACACACAAAAGGGCTTGCATCGACGGCCGGAGATTCCGTGAGTTCCGTGGACGACAACATATTATCCGTGGGCGACAAGACCATCTCTCACGAACATTTCACCGAAATCATCCGCGAGATAGAAATCGGCGAGACCTTCTTCGATCCCAACACCCGGCAGGAGACGCCCACCACGTCGCGCTACTTCGCCCATGTCGGCATGATGACCGATGCCCAGGGCACCGTCACCTTCTTCGTCAACTGGGACAAGTTCCTCATGGAATACTTCATGACCGGCGACGAAGCCAACCGCCAGCTCATCGGTGGCAGAACCCGTTCCGTGCGCGACCGCAAGAACCGTCTGCACGGCGAGAAGCTCATTGCCTCCTTCCGCAACTATGCCCCCACGCTCCATGCCATCCTCTGTTCGCCGTCATCCCCCGTCAGGGCGGCAGACAGCTTGCTGGTGGGCGACCGGCCGCTCAACGCTTTTGTTACGACTGTGCAAGTAGGGGCCGACGCACGCCTCGCCCTCGACACCCTCATCGCCACCTGCGTCCGCGTGTGCGAGGAAATCAACTCCTCCGCCCACCTCGCCATTTGGCGCGAATACCTCCGCACCGTTTGGCTGCACCGGTAGCGCAGCTCAAGCAGATAACGCCTGCGCCCATTCCTTATGCCCGAAATACAGATAACCCCATGAAGCCCGACAACATACATCCCGGTAATGACGCCTCCCAGATAGTCCTCTATCAGCCCGACGTGATACTCGCGGAAGTGGAATCATAGTTCTCTCACAGATTTCACAGAAAATAAATATTCGTGCGATTCGTGTTCAACCCTCTCCATCGCCGTACAGGCGAAAATCTGCGCATTCTGTGGAATCTGTGGGCGAGAAAACATCTTTCCATATTTCCATCTTTAAATATTTTAATCTTCCCCAGTCCGTGTGCGACATATTCGAAAAGAGATAAAGATTTATAAAAGAAACGCTTGCCTGATAGTGGTATCGGAAAAAGTATTATCTTTGCATGACATAATGTCAAGTTTATTAATAGAAAGGAAAAGATAATGAATACAGATACGATAGCAATACATCACCCACAGCTCCTTGTTTCGGTGACAGACCCCTCGCTGTTGAACAAACTGCGTAATGCCATCAAGCTGCTCAACGGAGTAGGGTCCATCTCTGTAGTGAAGGACCCTGTCCTTACGAAGACGCAGAGGCAGCAGGCATATGTCAAGGAGACGCTGACCAGAGCCATGCAGGAGGTGAAACTTGCTCGCCTGGAAGGACGGAAGCTGCAAAGCATAGATGATTTCTTGAAAGAACTCGATGAGGAGGAGAGATAGATATGGAGGTAAATATAGAGCTTGGTCCAGAGTTCAAGAGACAGTTCAAACGTTTGGCAAAGAAATACCATTCTTTGAGGGACGATATCGATGTCTGGAGAAAAGACATCATAGCTAATCCTCTCATGGGTGACGACCTCGGAGGAGGTGTGCGAAAGATCAGAATAGCCATCGCCGCCAAGGGCAAAGGCAAGAGTGGTGGAGCGCGCATCCTGACGCTTAACGTGCAAGTGAGTGAGGATGGAATGAACGTAACGCTCCTCACGATTTACGACAAAGGTGAAATCTCCAATGTCAAGGATGAGTTCATTGAGTTTCTGATTAAGAGCCTGTGAAAGTTTTAAGTGCAGTACGTTCCATTTTGTAACATACTGCACTACCGCAAGAAGCAACCGTTCGGAATTGTCGAACAGTTCTCACAGATACAAATAAAACGTAAGGAAGCGTGTTGCGGCTGCAACGCTTGCGCCCATTCCGCGTTAAAAAACAATGAAATACTTGCAAGATGTCAGAAAAAGCCGTATATTTGCTCGTAGAAATGCGGAAGCAAGGCATAATTATTCCTATAGTTAAAACTTTGAGGCATTATGGACATGATAAATAAAGACTTTTGGGCAAAGCGCGATGCCGCCATGAAAAGATTTATGGAGGCAAAAGCGAGAAAAAAGCAGCGTATGGCAGAGCTGGAACAAATGCTTCGTCAGGATTATCTTGCCCGTACGGGCGAGGAGCCTAAGTTCGTGAATGTCTGGTAACATGAATGAGTTGTCTTTGCATGCAGTAAATGCCACATCTCCATACGAAGTTTCGATGGTAGTAAGTCCCAACACATAGCTTTGTAACGGATTATGGCGTGGAGATAGCTATTAGTTTGTAAGCAGTCACTTTAGGCCGTCTTGTGTGCCTCTATGAAAATACAGACCTTTGC
>CAVJZZ010000031.1:0-31188 GCA_963654295.1 Lachnospiraceae bacterium
ATTAACAAGGAGTGCTGTGAATCAGCACTTCATAACTTAAATATTTTCGAATGAAAGTAAATCATGACCAAAGACAAAGCAAAATAAAAGAAAACAAGTTCCCTTTTATTTTGCTTTGTCTTCGATTTGCACTAACTTTAAATAACTTAGGCGGCATCTCAACAATGAAAATAAAAGAAAACAAGTTCTCTTTTATTTTGCTTTGTCTTCGATTTGCACTAACTTTGCACATTAGATAATAAAAACGTTTTTATAGACATGTCATTAAAATGTGGTATAGTAGGACTTCCCAATGTGGGCAAGTCCACTCTTTTCAACTGCCTGTCCAGTGCTAAGGCACAGGCCGCCAATTTCCCTTTTTGCACCATTGAGCCCAACGTAGGCGTGATTACCGTGCCCGACGAGCGACTCACCAAGCTTGCTGAAATAGTACATCCGGGACGCATCGTGCCTGCCACCTGTGAAATTGTAGACATCGCAGGACTGGTAAAAGGTGCTTCCAAGGGAGAAGGACTGGGCAACAAGTTTCTCGGCAACATCCGCGAGACCGATGCCATCATCCATGTGCTCCGCTGCTTCGATGACGACAACATCACACACGTAGACGGAACCATTGATCCGATACGCGACAAGGAGATCATCGATACCGAGCTGCAGCTCAAAGACCTAGAAACCATCGAGACCAAGCTCGCCAAAGAGCAGAAGATGGCTTGCGCCGGCGACAAAGACGCCAAGGTGCAGGTGGCTGTGATGGAAGCCTATAAGGAAGTGCTCGAACAGGGCAAGAACGCACGTGCCGTACAGTTCGACAGCAAGGAAGAACAGAAGGCAGCACGCGACTTGTTCCTGCTCACCGCCAAGCCCGTTCTCTATGTCTGCAACGTAGACGAGGCAAGTGCCAAGAGCGGCAACGAATATTCAAAGAAAGTGGAAGAAGTGGCAGCCACAGAAGGAGCCGAAGTGCTGACCATTGCCGCCAAAACAGAAGAAGACATCGCATCGCTCGAAACCTATGAAGACAAGCAGATGTTCCTCGAAGAGCTCGGACTGGAAGAAAGCGGCGTAAACCGCCTTATCAAGAAAGCCTACTCCCTGCTCAATCTCGAAACCTTCATCACCGCAGGCGAAATGGAAGTCAAGGCTTGGACCTACCACAAGGGATGGAAAGCACCTCAGTGTGCCGGCGTCATCCACACCGACTTCGAGAAAGGATTTATCCGTGCCGAGGTGATCAAGTATGAAGACTATATCCAATATGGTTCCGAGGCTGCCGTACGCGAAGCCGGCAAACTCGGTATCGAGGGTAAAGACTACGTGGTGCAGGACGGCGACATCATGCACTTCCGCTTCAACGTGTAAAACATTCAAGCATGAACAGTTTTCTATACGTGCTATGGAACCCGAGTCCCGACATGATGCACCTTGGACCACTGACCCTTCATTGGTATTCCATGTGCTGGCTCGTCGGACTTCTGGGTGCCTACCTGCTGATGAAGCACCTCTACAAGCAACAGCACATCAAGGAAGAGCTGTTTGAACCCCTCTTCCTCTATTGTTTCATAGGCATCCTGATCGGTGCTCGGTTGGGGCATTGTCTCTTCTACCAGCCCGACTACTTCCTGAGTTCGGGCAAGCACATCGTCGAGATGCTCCTGCCCATCCATTTCCTGCAAGACGGAGGATGGCGGTTCACAGGCTATGAAGGTCTTGCCAGCCATGGCGGCACGCTTGGTCTGATGATTGCCTTGTGGCTCTATTGCCGTAAGACGAAGCTGGGCATCTGGCACGTGCTCGACGACATCGCCATCGTCACCCCCATCACCGCATGCTTTATCCGGTTGGGCAACCTGATGAACAGCGAGATCATCGGCAAGGTGACCGATGTGCCATGGGCTTTTATCTTCGAAAAGGTAGACACCGCCCCACGCCACCCCGGACAACTCTATGAAGCAATCGCCTATGCCCTACTTCTCGTCATTGGCTATGTGGTCTATCGCAAATATCCACAGAAAGTGGGTTCCGGCTTCTTCTTCGGACTGTGTCTGACCTATATATTCACCGCCCGCTTCCTGATAGAGTTCACCAAAGACATACAAGTGGCATTCGAAGCCTCTCTCCCACTCGACATGGGACAAATACTCAGCATCCCGTTTATTGCCATCGGCATCGCCTGTATGGCAGGAGGACAATGGATGAAGAGACTCAACGACAAGCTATAGAACCACCAATATTACACTGCAATGGCCAAGAAAGAGAATGAGCTGACACCTATGATGAAACAGTTTTTCGAGCTGAAGGCGAAACACCCTGATGCCGTCTTATTGTTCCGTTGCGGTGATTTCTACGAGACCTACAGCGAAGATGCCGTCACGGCATCACGCATTCTCGGCATCACGCTCACACGCCGGTCGAATGGCGGCAGCAACACTAAGTCTGCCACCGAGATGGCGGGATTCCCCCATCATGCCCTCGACACCTATCTGCCCAAGCTGATACGTGCAGGTAAGCGTGTGGCCATTTGCGACCAGCTCGAAGACCCTAAACTCACCAAGAAACTGGTGAAACGAGGCATTACCGAACTGGTCACGCCCGGTGTGGCGATGAACGACAATGTGCTGAACTACAAGGAGAACAACTTCCTTGCCGCAGTGCATTTCGGCAAGCAGACTTGTGGCATCGCCTTTCTCGACATCTCAACAGGCGAGTTTCTCACAGGTGAAGGAAACACAGACTATGTGGAGAAGCTACTAGGCAACTTCGCACCCAAGGAAGTGCTCCACGACAAGACCCGCAAGCAACAATTCGAACAGAGTTTCGGCACGCGCTTTTGCACGTTTCAGCTTGACGACTGGGTGTTCACCGAACAGACTGCCAACCAGAAACTTCTAAAACATTTCGGCACCAAATCGCTGAAAGGCTTCGGTGTAGACCACCTGCACAACGGCATCATTGCCGCTGGTGCCATCATGCAGTATCTCGAACTCACCCAGCACACCCACATCAGTCACATCACCACCCTATCCCGCATCGAACAGGAACGCTATGTACGCTTAGACAAGTTCACCATCCGTTCGCTCGAACTGTTGCAACCGATGCAGGAAGACGGCTCTTCCCTACTCCACGTCATCGACCGCACCGTCACACCGATGGGCGGACGCATGCTCAAGCGCTGGGTGGTATTCCCGCTGAAAGACGAAAAGCCTATCAACGACCGCCTTGATGTGGTCGACTATTTCTTCCGCGAACCCGAGTACCGCCAGTGCATCGACGACCAGTTCCACCGCATCGGCGACTTGGAACGTATCATCTCCAAAGTGGCTGTAGGCAGAGTGTCGCCACGCGAAATGGTGCAACTCAAGATGGCCCTGCAAGCCATTGCTCCCGTCAAGACAGCATGTCTCTATGCCAAAGACAATGCCACCCTCAAACGTATCGGCGAACAGATGAACCTCTGCGAGAGCCTGCGCGACCGCATCGAACGCGAAATCAAGCCCGACCCGCCACAACTCGTCAACAAAGGCGGCGTGATAGCCGACGGCGTGAACCCCGAGCTCGACGAACTGCGACAGATTGCCTATAGCGGCAAAGACTATCTGCTGAAGATACAGGAGCGCGAAACCGAGCAGACGGGCATCGCCTCTCTCAAGATAGGATACAACAACGTGTTCGGCTACTACCTTGAGGTGCGCAACACCTATAAAGACAAGGTGCCGGCAGAATGGGTGCGCAAGCAAACCCTCGCCAACGCCGAACGCTATATCACACAAGAACTCAAAGAGTATGAAGAGAAAATCCTTGGCGCTGAGGAAAGAATCCTTTCGCTCGAAGCACGAATCTTCAACGACCTCGTCACTGCCACACAAGACTTCATACCGCAGATACAGATCAATGCCAACATGATCGCCCACCTCGACTGCCTCTTGGGATTCGCCAAGGCAGCTGAGGAAAACCGCTATGTGCGCCCTGTCATCGACACTTCCACCGTGCTCGACATCAAACAGGGACGCCACCCCGTCATCGAAACCCAGCTGCCCTTGGGAGAACAATATGTGCCTAACGACATCTATCTCGACACGGAGAAACAACAGATTATGATCATCACGGGTCCCAATATGGCCGGTAAATCCGCTCTGCTGCGTCAAACCGCCCTGATAGTACTCTTGTCTCAGATAGGTTGTTTCGTGCCAGCAGAGAGCGCGAAAATAGGCTTGGTGGATAAAATATTCACACGCGTGGGAGCTTCCGACAATATTTCCCTGGGTGAAAGTACCTTTATGGTCGAAATGACAGAAGCTGCCAACATCTTGAACAACGTCTCCGAACGAAGCCTTGTCCTCTTCGACGAATTGGGTAGGGGAACAAGCACCTATGACGGCATATCCATCGCATGGGCGATAGTGGAATACCTGCACGAACACAAGAAGGCGAAGGCGCGCACGCTCTTTGCCACCCACTACCACGAACTCAACGAAATGGAAAAGCTGTTCGACCGCATCAAGAACTACAACGTCAGCGTCAAGGAGGTAGACGGCAAGGTCATCTTCCTTCGTAAACTGATGCGTGGCGGCAGCGAACATTCCTTCGGTATCCACGTGGCACAGATTGCAGGCATGCCCAAAAGCATCGTCAAGCGTGCCAACATCATCTTGAAACAGTTGGAGGCAGACAACGCTTCCGTAGGTGCAGCCAATAAGACTTCAGCCGAGAAGATAGGGCAGGGCGCTGCAGGCATGCAACTGAGTTTCTTCCAACTCGACGACCCTGTGCTCTGCCAAGTGCGCGACGAGATACTCAACCTCGACATCAACAACCTCACGCCTGTCGAAGCACTCAACAAACTCAACGAAATCAAAAAGATTGTAGGCGGGAAATAGTCCTCTCAACTCTTTCCCTTGGAAAGCCTTCTTGCTTTCCGCCGCCAAACATAAAAGCGCCACGCTTGACTCTAACCGATAGAGCCACGTGGCGCTGAGAGAATTACAAATTAGTTTTTTCGCTATTTACACATCATTTCCTTATTCCTGACGGAACAGCAACTTGCTGGCTGCACCTGTGCCGCTCATAGAAGACTGCACGTCGGTATTGAGCTCGCCGGCAGAACCGACCATGGGGAAGCGATAGACCTTGTAGCCCGAGTCGCTGTTGGTCATGACGACCACGTCGTTGAAGGCTGTTCCGTCGGCTTCCGTGCCCGATACGTTCTGGATAAACGAGATGGTTTCAGACGAACCGAACTGCTTCATTTCGCGCACGTCTCCCGTAGCCACACGATACATATACAACTTGTTGCCGTCGCCATAATAAATGACAGAGGCAGACTGCGGAGCAGCCATCACCTTGGCGTCAAAGAGCTTGCTGGATGAAGGCACGTCGTAGTAAGTGATATTGTAAACATAGTTGCCGAAGAACCCTACGTTGATCACATAGTCCTTGTTCTCTGTGGGGTCGTGCATCAGCATATAGCAGTCTGGCGTGTAATTGTTGCTGATGTGGACGACAAAACGGTTCAACTCCAGCCCCTTGTCTGCAAACTCACTGAATGCCATGCCTGTAAACATATCAGGACAAGCCTCCAAACCGGAAGCCCAAGGACCCACATCATAGAACGTGCACGACTTGCGGTCGAACACCAAATCATTGAAGCCCGCATAGAGCACCTCAGGATAGAGGTCATAGTCGCCAGCTTCCTGATATCCCCATTTGCCGATGGAGCCGAGTGCGTGCTTCTTGCCGTTGTTGATGAGGATCTGCTGATAGTCTTCCTGTCCTATGTAGGAGAAATCTATCTTCTCCGGCATCTCATAGAACTGGTCCTTCAGTTCGTTCAGCACGCTCAGGTCACTACCATTCAGAGTGATGTAGTCTTTGTCGGTCACGATGTGCATCGCTTGCAAGTTGCTTTCCGTAGTTGTGGTACCGTCCGGATTGGTTGTCTCGTGTCCATATCCAGACGCCTGGTACATCATGCCCACAGGCGTTCCTGTCATGCCTTCGATGCCCAATACCGAGGTGAGGAAGTCTTTCTTGTCACTGGTTCCCGAGAGCGAGAAGTAGTCGAAGTCTACGCCCTGGCTGGTCTGCTTCATCACATACCATCCGCTGGTGATGTCGGTTGCCGTCACGGTGAGGGCTGTATTCACTGAAGTATAGACACCGTTGGCACGGTTGGTCACGCGGTAATAGAGCTTGTATTTGCCCACCTTAAGCGCCAAATCGGTCTTCAAGTCACGATCGTGGGAGATGGTATCCACATCATAGGGATACTCATTGGCTATGGCATACCACACATAGTCATAGTCGCCATGTCCTTCGCCCGAAAGGGTAGGGGTGATGTCAAGTTCCTGGTTCGCCTTTGCCGTAATGCTTTCGAGCGCCGCAATCTTCACAGGCATGGCTTCCTCTTCCGAAATATAATCATAGTTGCCCTTGTCATCATAGCAACCCGTAAACACAGGCATTGCCAACAGGGCTATAGCCATTGTTTTAAGAATATTCTTCATAAGTCTTCTTTTCTATTTGTTCATACTCTTTCTACCAAGGCTTGGTAGGGTCATAAGGTGCACTGAAATCCACGAGTGTACCGTCTGTCTCGGCAAGCGGAGCATCGGGATGTGCCTGATTGTAGTCAAAGAGCTTCGACTGGAGCTTCGTGTTCAGGTAGCTCTTGTAGTCGTAGTCAGAAGGCACATTGTCAAAGTTGGTGATGCCTGTATTTTCGATGATAAACTTCATCTTTACCGTACCCCACGAGGCGCCAAAAGCATAGTACCAGTCATCCCAGTTGGTAGGTTTCAATGCCTGGGCAGAGAACGACACCACCAGACTGTCTTTCTCCTTGATGCCCTCAGAGAAGTTGTCGTTGGGTTTGATGCCTATCTTCAACTTCACCACATGGTCGTCAAGACTCTGGTCCTTGAGTAGGATGATGGGCACTTCATAGTCGCTCTTACCTGCAGGCAAGACCATCAGTTTCTGCATCTCTTCCGTATCAAAGCCCACATAGTGCACGCCTTCCTGTGCGGCATCGTCATCACCGCTGTTCATCTGGTATAGCTCGAACGTTCTTGCTACATCACTGGGATATCCCATGGCGTGGATCTTGGCATAGACGGTATCACGTCCGTCCGTATTGGTAGAATAGAAGAACGAGAAGTTGATGTCCTTGTCATTATTGATATACAGAGCCGGATCGTTCTGATAGGCTATCGGCTCGTTGTCTGAGCAGGAGGTTGTTGCCACAAGGGCTAACGCCACAGCTGCCATAAGCATATATTTCTTCATCATGACTATTCGTAAATGGATTGTGATTTGGGTTGTGGCAACTCATAAGCGCCTGCAGGCAATTCGTAGATGGTAGGCCAAGTGTAGGTTTGGGTATTGTGTTTCTTGTAGAAGAAGAACATCTGTCCTTCACCCATAAATTCCTTGCGCCATTCTTTCTCCATGCGTGCCTTGACGGTGCTTTCGCTGGTCAGGGTGGCATCGATGGAGCTGTCTAAGCCGCGTGAGAGACGCCAAGTCTTGAAATAAGGCATCATATCGCTGATGGCAGCGTCTTCAAACACGATGAAATACATCTCGCTCAAGCGGAGCAAAGGTACGGTGTAGCGACCATAGACGGCTCCCTTCATCGCATATTTATAATAATGATAGCTTGATGTGGTAGAGCCGTCGTCCTGGGCTGTGGCCCAATAGCGGGTTCCCTTGTTGCGGATGTCATCCGGGTAGAGACTTGATTCATAAGCCGTGGCTACATAATCCTCCTTCTGTGAGAACAGGGGGCTTGCCTTTCCATAGTAGGGCGTGAAGATCTCGCTGTCGAAACTGGAATTGTAGGCACCGAAGAGATGTTCGCTCTTCATGTTAAGCGGACCATTGCTGTTGGCGGTGAAGAAGCTCTCGTCACAGAGCGTGAAGATCTGCGTGTCGGAGGCATCCTTGGCTGCAATCACTTTCTCGGCATACTCCACAGCCTTTTCCTTGTCGCCTGTCCAGTAATAGAAACGTGCTTTGGTGCCCAGCACCGCCCAGTAGTTGAACCGCAACTGGCGGTAAAGGTCGTCCTGTTCGAGCGAAGCGTCAGACTTGTTGTTGCCCGGATCGCCACACTTGGCATTGGTCACATAGGGATCCGTATCGGCAAGCAGGCTCTCTGCCTTGTCGAGGTCGGCAAGGATGTCTGCCTTCACTTCATCGTAGGTCTGCGACTTGAGTTTAGCCACATCGGTGGTGAGTTCCTTGGAGTAGGGGATACATGCCTTGCTTCCGTCGACATTCTCAGGTACGGGACCGAAATAGCGCAACAGGTCGAGATGAAGGAAGGCACGGAGACCATACATCTCGCCAGCCATGATCTGCTTCCGTTTTCCTGCGAAATGAACGTTTGTATCGTCGATGTGCTGGATGATGTTGTTCACATTGGCGATGGCGTTGTAATACTTGCTCCACAAGTTGTCGAGTGTGGTCTCCACATTGGAGTTGGTATAGTCGTTCTGTGCCAGATAGTAGGCGGAAGCATCTGTGCTCTCTGCGGGTATCGTCCAGGTGTGGGCGAGAAACTCCGGTACGTACATGGAAGCCTGAAGACCGTAGAGCGAACTTTGCCCGAGCAGTACATACACACCCGAGATGGCTTGCCTGTAGCCTTCTTCAGACGAGAACACTTCGCTCTCGCGTTCTTCCGTTTTGGGGCTCACGTCTAGCCAGTCGTTGCAACTGGAGTGCAGCATCGACGCAGCCAATATTGTCATTGTTATATATTTGTTCATCTTTGCTTGTTTTTGGATTAAAATCTTACAGTCAACGAGAATGTATAGGTGCGTGCATAAGGATAGTCTGTACCGCGCTCACGCTTCACCGTAGACCAATAGAACAGGTCTTCGGCATAGCCGGCAAGCGACAGATACTCAAACGGCAGATGCATCTTCTTCATCCATGCGCCCGGCACCTCGTAGGTGAGCGACAGGGTGTTGAGACGAAGCGTATTCTCGTCTTCCACAAAACGGCTTGTAGCATAGGTCGTGGAGAAGTCGGTCACCGCCTTGTAGCGGGCGTTGGTGTTTTCCTCGCTCCAGCGGTCATAGAGCGCACGGCGGTCTGAGTTGTTGTAGGGGTCGTTGTTCTCTATCTTGCTCGCCAGGGTGGTGTTGTAGATCTGACCGCCAAAGCGATAGCTGAAGATAGCACTCAGCTGCCATCCGCGATAACGGACGTTGGTGTTCAGCGTACCATTGTATTTCGGCTCGCTGATGCCGCAAGCCACCTTGTCGTTGCTGTCCCATGTGTAGGTCTTCGAACCGTCTTTCTTCAGGTATATTTCCTTACCGTTGCTCGGGTCTATGCCAAGACTCTTCACGGCAAAGATGGTGTTCAGGCTCTCGCCCTCTTTATACATGAAGCTGGGATTTACGCTGCTGCTACTCGCCATCAGCGAGTTGAGGTATTCCAGATAATTGCTGATCTTCTTGATCTTGTTGACATTGTGGATCATCGTGCCGCCTACAGACCAGAAAAGCTGACTGCGGGTGTTGCGCAGGATATACACATTGGCACCAAGTTCGAAACCGTCGTTCTGCACCTGTCCTACATTGCTCTTGAAACTGCTGAAACCTGCTGCCGACGGGAGGTTGACATCAGAAAGCAAGTCGTCGGTGAGCTTGTGGTAGTAGTCGAAATTGAGTGATGCACGATGGTTGAACAGTTCCAGGTCTACACCGGCATCCCACTGCTTGGTCTTCTGCCACTTCAGGGCAGAATTACCGATGCCCATGAGCTGCAGACCATACTGTCCCATGAAGTTGTAGCCTGTGATATTAGTATAGCTGGTGAGTGCCTGATAGGGGCTGAACGACTGGGAGCCGCTCGTACCGTAACTCATGCGCAGACGTGCCACGCTGAACACTTTGTTGTCTTTAAGCCACTTTTCGTTGTGGATGTTCCAACCGGCACCCACACTGAAGAAGGGAGCGAAGCGGTTGTCCTTGCCAAACTGTGAAGAGCCCTCAGTCTTGAACGTTCCGTCTACGAAGTAGCGCTGGGCGTAGGTATAGTTGAAGTTGCCCGTGAAACCGATACGTCGTATCGTGCTCTCATAGCCATAGGGGGAAGAGCCTTCCAAGTAGCCTGTAGCTGCACCGAGGAATGCCATCTTCGGATTGGTCACACCCTCGCCCGTCACAGAATAGTTTTCGTATTTCTCCTCTGCAAGGTTGTAGCCCAAGCCTACATAGAGAGCGTGCAGATCGGCAAAAGTCTTGGAGTAATTGGCGGTAAGCGACAACTCATACTGGCTGGTCTCACTGGTGCCATAGGTATAGGTTCCCTTGCGGCCGTAGTCACTTTGCGTGTATTCGTCAAACTTGGTATTCTGGGCTGGCACATACACATCGGAACGGGTCTTCTCGCTGGTCACGCCCAAAGAACCGCGGAAGAAGATGTCCTGGTTCAGATGCCACTCGATACCGAAGTTGTTGGTGATGGTGGTATACTTGCTTTCATCCTTCTGGTCAAGCAAGGCATTGTAGAGCGGATTGTAGATGGTATGCGAACTGTTGTTGTAGGTGAAGGTGTCAAGGGTCTTCTTCACCGAACCGTCCTCGGCATAAGGTGTGTAGTAGGCATTGACCGAGGTATAGTCGCTGAACGAACCATAAGGCGAGTTCTTCGATTTGTTGCTGCTGATCTGCAAGTCGTTCTGAAAGGTGAGGTTCTTATACTTGTAGGAGAGGAACACACCGCCTGTAAAGGTGTTTCTCACCGATCCCTTCATGGCTCCGTTTATATTGTTGTAGAGCAGATTGCCCGAATAGCGGAACACATCGTCTCCTCCCTCGACGCGCAGACTGTGCTTTGAACCTACGCCTGTGTGGATAGGATATTTAAGCCAATAGGTGTCTACACCGCGCGCCACGTTCATCAGGCGGGTGTTGTAGATGTCATCCCACTCCTGTTGCGACGAGTTGTCGCTCTTCGTATACAACCCTGCCAGGCGCTCGTAACGCAGTTTCTCGGAAGCGTTCATCAGGTTATAGCCCGTAAGATCGGGAGCTTCAATCGAGAGCGTTCCTTTATAGGTGAGGCGCAAACGTCCGCTTTCGGGCTTCTTTGTGGTGATGACCACCACGCCGTTGGCACCTCGTGTTCCGTAGAGGGCTGTGGCAGAAGCGTCCTTGAGCAGGGTGATGCTCTCCACTTGGTTTTCGTCGAGGTCGCTGAAGCGTTCGAGACTGATCTCAAAGCCGTCCATCACGAAGAGCGGCAGATTGCTCGACACCTGGCTGTTGGTGTTGCTCTGCATGCTTTTCACGTCGTTCCCCAATGCCGTAGAACCACGCATGGTGATGTCTGGCAACTTGTTGGGGTCGCTACCCACGAGGTCGTTGGTCACGATGTTGAAACTCGGGTCTACGTTGGCAAGCGATGTGAGCAGATTGCTGTTGCCGGCTTTCCTGAGCTCTCCTGCAGTCACAGTCTTCGCACTACCCGTGTAGGACTCCCTGCGCTTGTTGAACATACCCGTCACCACAACCTCGTTGAGCTGTGAAGAATTGTCCTTCATCTTCACCACCAGGTTGCGCACGTCTTCCTGACACTTGAACACATAGGAAGACGGATGCATGCCCACAAAGGAAAAGTCCACATTCACAGCACGTCCACGATTGAGCTGAAGCACGAAGGTTCCGTCTGAAGCGGTCACCGTTCCGATATTGTTGTCGTTCTTCACTTTGACCGACACACCTGGAAGTGCATCGCCGAACTCGTCAACCACGCGTCCCTGAAGCACCACGGTGTTTCCCTTGACGGGTTTCTCCGACAGGCTCACTTGGTCAAGTGTGTCTTCTTTCTTGGGTTTCACGGTTACGAAACGCCCCTCCACAGTATAGGTGAGCGGTTGTTTTCCGATAACTTGCGCCATGGCTTTTCTGATGTCCTTGGTGCTTACCTTGCCCTGCGACTTCATGTTTTTCACATCGTCATAGGCAAACATGATCCGGTAACCCGTCATGCGTTCCACCTTTTTGAGGGCAGAGGCAAGAGGCTCACCATTGGCCACCACTTCCGTTTGCGCTTTGACAGTCTGAGCAGAAACCGTCATGTAAGCAGGAGTGATGAGCGCAGCCACCAATGTCATGGCGGCCAAATGATTCTCAA
The DNA here is from genome assembly GCA_963654295.1 of Lachnospiraceae bacterium. Taxonomy (GTDB): domain Bacteria; phylum Bacteroidota; class Bacteroidia; order Bacteroidales; family Bacteroidaceae; genus Prevotella. The sequence continues at coordinate 12,151 of CAVJZZ010000031.1, forward strand.
TTCTACTCATAAGCTTTCTCTCTTTTTCTTGAATTTTTATTTGTTGAATAGTTTCTCCAGTGATTCCTTCACCATGCTGCTCTTCTTGAGCATGCCCGGCAGATAGCCCACCGCTTTTCCCTGGGCGTCGAGCACAAGGATGCTCGGGAAGTTTTCGCCCAGCTCATAACGGCGTACGATGGCGTCACCCTGACGGCTCTTCACGTCGACATACACGTTGACATACTTGGCATTGAGATAGTCGGCAGCTTCCGACTCATTGAAAGTATACTTGATCATATAGTCACTCCGCCAATCTCCGTCAGAGAGATAAAGCATCACAGGGCGGTGCTTCTTGGAAGCAGTCTTCAGGATTCGGTCGAGATCAAGGGTCGATTCGAACTTCACCTTAGTACCAGAGCACAGCTGAGGTTTGTCGGTGAGACTGGCCTGACGTTCTGCACGCGCCTTTTCCTCGGCTTCTTTCTGCAGGCGCATCATCATCACCGTCTGGTCTTCCTTGCCCATCAGCGCATCTGTAATAGAACCGGCGAATTTTTCAATCGTCCTGCTGCCGAGAATACGGTTGTATTCCGTGCCGTCGGGATTGACAATAAGATAGGTGGGGAATGCCGTCACGCCATATTTTTCTATCAACATCTTGGCATCTGCATCAGTATCCATGTTGACCGAATAGTTGACAAAGGTGTAGTTGAGCAGATTGCCTATGCGGGTATCCTTGAAGGCTGTGGCGTTCATCTTCTTGCAGGCGCTGCACCAGTCTGCCCAGAAGTCAACGAGGATTCGCTTGTTCTCCCGCTTGGCAACAGAGAGCACATCCGTCCACTTCATTTCCGAGCCTGTAATGAATTTCACGCCTTTGCCTTCGTCCTGCACTGCATCCTCAGTCTTGTCCTCACGGCTTGCCACCTGAGGTTTGTTCTTCTCCTCGCCTTCAGCTACAGGCGGCAATCCCTGGAGGATGCGGTCGCAACGCTTGATGAAGTCTTCCTTGGGCATCATTCCGGAAAAGCGCCCTTTCTCCTTTCCCTCTGCATCAAAGAAGATGAAAGTAGGGTAGGCGTTCACCTTGAATTCCTTGTTGCGCTCGGGACCTTCACCGTGTTCAATGTCAAGCTGCATGCAGACAAAACGTTCGTTGAGATAGAGACCGAGGGTATCGTTGGGAAACACGTTCTTTGACATATAACGGCATGGCCCACACCACAAGGTGTAGCAATCCACCATGACCTGCTTCCCTTCCTGCTTGGCCTTCGCCAAAGCTTCTGCATAGGTGCCTGTAAAAAACTTTGTAGGAGTGTTCTGTGCCCAAAGGATAAGGGGCAAGAACAATAAAATACCTGTTACGAGTCTCTTTTTCATTTTCTTTCTATTTAAATAAAACAACTAAGTTTATAAAGAAAACGCTCAAAGAGAAAGTTCGGGCACCCTTTTATTCGACAAAAATAGTGTTGTTTTCTACTTTTATATTCACTTTTGTAAGTTGTCGGAGCATAGAAAGCGACATTTCGATGGACGCACGGCGGTCATACATGTAGTGCAGCTGCCGGTTCAGACTGTTGTTGTCGTGACACACCACATTGAGATTATACCACGAACCCATCTGCATGAGAATCTCGCGCAAGGTAGCATTGTCGAAAAGCTGAATGCCGTCACGCCAACAGGTCATATCATCCACATTCACGTCCTTCACCTGCAACCGTCCTGAGGCGAGCTGGGCGTCTTCTCCAGGATGTATCACCACCTGGTGCTGGGCAACATTCACACTCACCTTGCCTTCTACAAGGGTCACATGGGTATCGGTGGGAGAATAGCAGCGCACATTAAACTGCGTTCCGAGAACCTTGGTACTCACGCCTTCTGCGTTGACGATGAAAGGATGACGGGCGTCATGGCTCACCTTGAAATATGCCTCGCCCTTGAGTTTCACCTCGCGGTTTTTCCCTTCAAAGCGGGTAGGGTAGGTGAGGCTGCTTCCTGCATTGAGCCAAACCTCCGTACCATCGGCAAGCGTGATCTTCATGTCTTTTCCTTCGGGCACCACCAATGTGCATACACGCGAAGTGCGTTCTGCCACCACCTTTACTGCCTTCAAATCATCCACAGAGGAGCTTTCTCCCTTCTCGTCGACAATGGTTACCTGACTGTTGTCCTGCCGGGCTGCATAGATAAGCCCGTCGGCATCCGAACCGAACATTCTACCCCACAACAACACTGCCACGACCACACAAGCCGCAACACCTGCCACCATACTCCATAAGACGGCATGGCGACGACGGCGATGACGGTTGTCCAACCGTTCGGACACACGTTGCCATTCGGCATCCACATCGGGAGCCGAGCCTTGTTCCCGCAACAGGGCTTCTGTCACGAGTTGTTCCATGTCCGTCATGTCGTTTTCATGTTGTGTCATAGTTCTGTCTGTATTCTTGTTTTACGCTATGTTGCTTTCTTTCCGTGGATTTCTTTACATCCACTCTAAAGAAAGCGTTCAAGGCATCGGTTTCGGCACCCCCTGCCCTCATTCTTTAACAAACTTTTTGCGAAAGAAACTCAACGCCTGCATCACGTGCTTTTTCACGGCACTCTCACTGATGTCGAGTTCTTCTGCCACCTCTCGGTATTTCTTGTTTTTCAGATAGTGCTCGTCGAGTATTTGCCGGGTGCGTGGCGTGAGCTGACTCATTGCTTCACCCACCATCTTCACTTTCTCCTCATGCTCCATCCAGTCGTCATTTGTCGTTTTCTCGGCATAGCGCATGGCATATTCGGCATACTTGTCGTGAATAGACTGCTTGCGGAAGTGGTCGGCACACTTGTGGCGCACCATCATGTAGAGATAGTTGCGCAGTTCCTGCACTTCAAGTCCTTGCACCGAGCGTGCCTTGAAGAGCATCTCAAAAGCATCTGCCACGACGTCCCTGCTCACCTCCTCATCGTGCAAGATGCTGAAGGCAAGATAATAGGTGCGCGTATAATTGCTCCTAAAAAACTGTTCAAAATCTCCCTTTTCTCTCAATATCGTCTCGTTGGATAAAAGCCCGAAGCTTCAAGTAGGCTGCAAAAATACAAATAATCCGTGATTATAACAGCACATCCTACAGAAAACTTGCTGTAATATCAACATTCAAAAGCTATGCAAAAGCCGTTTAGAAACTCACGCAGATACGTCCGTTTTCACGAGGTATAGCCTCGATGAGCAATGAGGTATAGCCTCGATGGGCAATGAGGTATAGCCTCGATGGGCAATGAGGTAGTACTTCGATGAGCAATGAAGTAGTTCTTCGACGAGCAATGAAGTATAGCCTCGCTGACGAATGGCTTGCATGTTGTTCAAAGTATCTTAACATTCTTGGCAATGTTTCTTAAGATTCTTTTAAAGGTAGGCAAAAGCAAAAAATAGAATGTGGCGATCAGACGATTGCCACATTCCATTTCCAATAGACGGTGAGGGACTATCCCTCGGTCACATTCACTTTACTGTCTCTGCGTTTCTGCCAGAAAGTGAATATCCACAAAAAGGCTTTTAAACTGTACTTGATAGCGTTAATGATGATTTTTACCGTATAGATCACGGCTCTTAATGCGTCTGGCATAGCAATTAGATTTTAATGAGATGATTTTGTATAAGTTTATAGATAAATGCCAAGTTGAACAGGAAGATGACGATTGACGAGGCAAAATACACGGCGATGACAGCCACCACGATAATGCCGCCTGCCATCGCAAGACCTGTAGGATCCATCGTTTCGTGGGTTTCACGCCGACCGTTGCTATACACCCATACTTCCTTCTGTGTGCTGTGGTTGACAAACAGTTCAAGGGCAGTATACCCCACCACGGCAGCAAGCAATGCCAATGCAGCCACACCAGCCACGGCTCCGGCTACCATTGAGAGCAATCCACCACCACATATAATACCGGCAGTGACCATCTTCCGGCGGTTTGTAGGACCAGATACCTGCAAATGAGAAGGCAGGATGTCAAGGCTGTCTTTCAGGTTGCGCCAACGCGGACCGAACGAGCATGCCACATAAGCCACGGCACTGATCATGACACCCGGCAACATGAACTTGGAAATATACCATATCTGTGCCCAAAAGCCATCTGGCATACCCGTATGGGACGAACCTATGATATGAAGATCAAACCCGTCGAAAATACCTTTTACAAAGATGGCAACCACGGCGACTACCAGCACCCACCACTTGCCGTTGAAGACACGTGTATGGGCAGCATTGTAGGCGCGGGCAAATCCGCTCGCCATAAGTATATATTCTTCATCGTTGGGATTGCCCAACAACAACGACTCTTGATAGGCACGGACAGAAGCCTTCATGTTTTTCCGCGATTCGGGATAATGCTTGGGCAACAAGTCTGTTGGGTTTTCCTGGTCGGGACCGCCCCAATAGCTGTAGGCTTCAGCCATCAACCGGTCGGATTCTTCCTGGTTAAACTCCAGACATTTGTTCTGATGCTGCAGTTCTGCCAAAGAGTCGGCTGTGTGGACCACCAACTTCTTTTCCCTAAAGTTGAGATAGAACAAGCACAAGGCTGCCACAGCCAACTGAAAAAACGCCCAGCCCCAATGCATCTCTATACTGCCCGTATCGATAACGCTCTCTACTGTCTTTGCCTTGCCGCCTATAAGCGCAGCAATCTCATCATCGGTAAGCACCCGGTTATAGTAGTACAGCTCGTCTACATCGATGTTGTAACTGGTGCTTCCCGCATAGACAAGTCCTCCGACAGTAGGGTCAATCCGCGCAAAGAAGGGGTCCTTGACACTGGCACGGCGACCGTTGGCATAGAAAGTAATGGTGCTGTCGGCACGGGTAACGGCAACCACAACCGTTTGCCACTCGCCAGTAGCCAAGCCAAGGTCTGCCCAATAGACATCGTGCTTGCTCGACTCCTTACGGCTGGCAGAATAGCACAGTTTTCCGTTGTCTATAGAAAAAGAAACATTGGGAATGATTTGAAAGATCCTGTTTTCGTCGGTGCGATAGGTCATCACGGCGGTGATAACACCTGTTGTATTCGTTTTAGGCAATTCCAGTTCACCTGTACCGCTGAAGTCGCTATGTCCGTCTTTCTGCGGTTTAGGACCGAAGCGTACGGCAGTTTCCGCCTTTCCGTCGGCACCCTCTACCCATACGGGCACGTATCTCTTGCTGATAAAGTTTGCCTGTCCCTTATCATCTGCCATAGACTTGTTAAAATGGAACGCTGCAATTCTTCCTTTTACTGGATAATCGATAGCCGCAAGCGGCAGTACACACATCATCAATAGGGCGATGGCAATGGGTCTTAGAGAGTGTAGTTTCATAAGCGATGCATTAAAGTTAGTTTTGCCCACAAAATTACAGTGTGAGTCTAAAACAGGAGTTTCAATGCATCAAAACGAAGTGTCATCGCGTAAAAACACGATGCTTTTACCGTCATTTATGCGAATTTCGCCACTTGGCGGGCGTGCATCCGTTGCGTTGTTCGAAAGCACGGCGGAATGTGCTGAGCGAATTAAAGCCGCTGCGCTCTGCCACTACATAGAGCGTATCATCGGTCTGTGAGAGCTGTTGCTTGGCAAAATCCACACGCCAATCGTTTACAAAGTCGAAAAAGGTAGCCCCGTTGTCTCTGTTGAAATAAGCTGAAAGGTAAGTACGGTTTGTGCCCACGAGGCGGGCAACATCGGAAAGTTTCAGCCTGGGGTTGAGGTAAAGGTGTTCATCGGCAAAGAGCCGGCGAACTTCCGTGTCTATTTGCGACAAGACAGCAGAAGTGTCTGGCATTGCTGCAGGTTGGGGCTGCAGCGCGTCGAGCACCGTTTCGTGCCGATAAATGAAATAACAGATGAACATCCACATCAGCAGCGAACCCAGCATATAGAGCATCTCTATGTTTACATGAATAATCAAGCAGTCTACAATCCAAAGGATAAGGATGAAATAGAATGTCCACAAGATGGTGCGAAGCCAACTCAGATTAATATTTTCAGAATAAGAGAACTGCTCTCGCAACCACCGGTTGTATCGTGGTATCATGACTGTTGCCCACACGAGATAAAACGAGCCATAGAAACCCGCCCAAGCCACTTCTACAAAAAATATGGTCGCTATCCCTGTTACCACAAACAATAAGGGCAGCACCACAAAGGACACCGTCTCCATCACCATACGGCGGACTGTAAGGGTACTTGGCTTGACCAGTTGCCGAAGTATGAAACCATAGAGGGGCACTGCCACCATGTCGACAGCCGTCACCAACGACCAACTGTCATCATTGAGGCAAACCACATCTTTCACCACCTGGACTGCCACGAGCGCCATCAGCACACATACAAGTCGTGACAGGCGGTCGTTACCCTTACGCCAGAAGAACCACGCCATCAGTGCATAGAACATGGCGCAAAGCCCATAAGAGAAAGAAACAATGTCCATATATGATGTGTTTTACCGTATTTTGATGAGTCGTTGGATAAACATATGGCTACAAATCAACCGTATCGGCCATCTGCATCATCTCCAGTGATGCAAGTTTTTCTGAATCAAGATAAATCCCCCTTCTACACATTCTTGCTTTGTAATCAAACCTGTGTGGAAGGGGGATTGGCATGTATCGTAACCTCTTCGTTTATTCAGAAAAGGCTTCCGCTTCGGCTGCGGCTATGATGTCTTCACGCGACTGTTCACGTGGCGTAGCCGAAATGTCACTCAAGTCAAATTCATCAGCAACGACCTCTTTTTCTTGAGGCTCCTTCACTTCCTCATCGTTGCCGTCCTGTGAATAGACACGCTCTTTGAACACCGTGACGTGCTTCTGCTCCTCAACGGCAGGCTCAGCAATCAGAAAGTCGTCCTTAGGTTCTGTGCTGGGCACATCAAGCACAGGCTCTTCTTCCATTTTGGTACGGTTGCCCTTGGCAGCAAACACTTCATCGATGAACTGTGGCTCTCGGCGCAGACGTTGCAAAGTGAGCTTGGAAGCCAACTGCTGGCTTTCCTTCTTCGAGAATCCCGTACCCATGCATCCTTCAAGACCTTCGATGAGCACTTGATAGCTAAACACAGGACTGCCATGCTCGTCTTTCTTTTGCTCCAGCAGCTTGTATTCCAACTTCACGCGGTTCTTCTGCGACCATTCAATCAGTTTGCTCTTGAAGTTCATCTCCTTATACGCCACCTTGTCGATATTGATGAGTTGCGACAGAATGCGGCGCTCCATGAACTTCATGCAGGCATTGTAGCCACGGTCCAAATAGAGGGCACCCACAAGAGCTTCAAAGGCATTGCCGCCCAAATAGCTGTTGTGCGAATAGCTGTGACCGTTCGAAAGGATGAGCTGGTTGATACCCATCTCTTGAGCAAGCTTGTTCAGCGTTTCTCGCTGCACAATCTTGCTGCGGGTATTCGTAAGGAATCCTTCACGCTTTCCAGGAAAATGTTGGTAGACAATATCGCCTACGATAGCGTCAAGGATGGCGTCGCCCAAGAATTCGAGACGCTCATTGTTGACAGGTTTGCCCTTGGCATTGCGCCTCGACACACTCTTGTGCATGAGCGCAAGCTTATAATAACTGATGTTGTGGGGATAGACACCGATGATCTGGTGCAAAGACAAATAAAGCTCCTTCTCCTTGCGGAAAGGGAGCTTTATTCTATCAATGATGTTATTCAGCATATTTCTTGAAAATAACACAAGCGTTGTGACCGCCGAAACCAAACGTGTTGCTCAATGCAGCACGCACGGTGCGCTTCTGAGCCTTGTTGAACGTGAAGTTCATGTTGTAGTCAAGTTCAGGGTCATTGTCGCCTTCCTCGTGGTTGATAGTAGGAGGCACGATGTCATCGTGTACGGCCATCACACAAGCCATGGCTTCTACAGCGCCTGCTGCACCCAGCATATGACCTGTCATAGACTTGGTCGAGCTGATGTTGAGCTTGTAGGCTGCATCGCCAAACACTTCCTTGATAGCCTTTGCCTCTGAAATGTCACCCACATGAGTGGAAGTGCCATGTACGTTGATATAGTCGATATCCTCAGGTTTCAAGCCTGCATCGTCCAACGCTCTCTGCATCACGAGTTTGGCACCAAGGCCTTCCGGATGCGATGCTGTGATGTGATATGCGTCGGCACTCTCGCCTTCGCCCACCATCTCTGCGTAGATTCTGGCACCACGAGCCTTGGCATGTTCAAGTTCCTCAAGAATGAGACAACCTGCACCCTCTGCCATCACGAAGCCATCGCGGCTTGCGCTGAACGGACGGGAAGCATGCTGTGGATCATCGTTGCGCGTAGAAAGCGCATGCATAGCGTTGAAACCACCTACACCACAAGCGCATATTGCAGCCTCAGAACCGCCACTGACAATGACATTGGCCTTACCGAGACGAATCAAGTTGAACGCATCTGCAACGGCATTGCTTGAAGAAGCACAGGCAGATGTAGTGGTATAATTGGGTCCGTGGAACCCGAAGTGGATGGATATCTGTCCAGATGCGATGTCTGCAATCATCTTGGGGATGAAGAATGGGTTGAACTTCGGACCTGCTTCCTTGTGGGTTGCATAATAAGTCACCTCATCCTCAAATGTACGGATACCGCCAATACCGACACCAAACACGACACCGATATTGTTTTTATCAACTGTTTCCAAGTCCAAGCCACTGTCTTTCACACCCTGCATGGCGGCAATCATAGCCAACTGGGTGTAACGGTCGAGCTTGCGAGCTTCCTTGCGGTCAATGAAATCATTGACATTGAGGTCTTTCACCTCACAAGCGAAATGTGTCTTGAACTGTGAGCAATCGAATGAAGTAATAGGTGCTGCACCGCTCACACCCTCAAGCATGTTCTTCCAAGTTTCCTCGGGAGTGTTGCCGAGTGGGGTAACGGCACCAAGACCTGTTACTACTACTCTTTTTAATTCCATTATATGAATAATCGCAAACTAATTATTTTGCGTTCTCTTCGATGTAAGCAATAGCGTCGCCAACAGTAGCGATCTTCTCAGCCTTATCGTCTGGAATAGAGATACCGAATTCCTTCTCGAATTCCATGATGAGCTCTACAGTGTCGAGAGAATCTGCACCAAGGTCGTTTGTGAAGCTTGCTTCGGGCTTTACTTCAGCCTCGTCTACACCAAGTTTGTCTACGATGATTGCCTTTACTTTTGATTCAATTTCTGACATAATTGTAAGTTTTTAAATTGTTTATATTCGTTTTCTAACTAAAAAATCGAGTGCAAAGGAACGAAAATAAAACGATACTTGCAAATATTTTATATGAAAATACGCTTTTTCTTGCACAGCAGACCATAAACTGTGCATAAATTAGGGGCTTTTAAAGATAAATACGGCGTTTCCTTTGCGGTGTTTTAATTAATTTCGTATTTTTGCAATCTTAATAAAAACAACAGATTATGTCATTTACAGAACTTTGTAACCAGATTTTCAATCAAGCAATACGTGACTACCACATCACCGACAACGTGGACACACCCATCAACAATCCGTATGACCGCGAGTCTATTGAGAACCGCTTGTATCTGAAATGTTGGATCGACACCGTTCAGTGGCATTTCGAAGACATCATACGCGACCCACACATAGACCCTGAGGAAGCTTTGTCTCTCAAGCGCCGCATAGACCGTTCGAACCAAGACCGTACGGATCTGGTAGAACAAATAGACTCTTATTTCCGCCATTACTATTCAGACGTAAAACCTTTAGCCGACGCTACCATCAACACAGAAAGCCCGGCATGGGCTGTAGACCGTCTGTCTATTCTTGCGCTGAAGATTTACCATATGCGCGAACAGGTGGAGCGCACAGATGCTTCGGCTGAGCATATCGCCAAGTGCAAAAGCAAGCTCGCCGTACTTGAGGAGCAGCAGAAAGACCTGTCGACTGCCATCGACCAGTTGCTTGAAGACATCAGACAAGGAAAGAAATACATGAAGGTGTATCGCCAAATGAAGATGTATAACGACCCGGACACAAACCCTGTGCTCTACCAAAAGAAATAACCCCACAAACATATCGAACAGTGAAGACCGAACATATCTTGATTATCCGTTTCTCTGCCATGGGTGACGTGGCAATGACCGTACCAGTGGTCTATTCGCTGGCACAACAATATCCGCATGTTCGGATCACCGTGCTGAGCAAGCCCTTTGCACGGGCTTTCTTTGAAAACATGGCTCCCAATGTGGGATTCATGGGTGCCGACCTCAAAATGGAATATCACGGCATCAAAGGGCTCAATATGCTCTACAGACGGTTGCACGCAAAGAAATTCACCGCCATTGCCGACCTGCACAACGTGCTCCGGTCGAGCTACCTGCGCATGCGCTTCAACCTGAACCACTATCGTGTAGCGCACATTGACAAGCACCGGAAGGGCAAGCGCGACTTGGTGAGCAAGCGAAATATGGCACAGCAGCCCTCATCATTCCAAAACTATGCCGACGTGTTGGCAGAACTTGGTTATCCTGTAAAATTGGATTTCCAATCTATATTTCCACCTGAAGGCGGCAATTTGCGCCTGCTACCAACTGCCATCGGCTTGAAAAAGACTTTCCAGCAATGGATAGGCATCGCTCCTTTTGCTGCCCATCAAGGCAAAATATATCCACCGCTGCAAATGGAAAGGGTAGTGGAAATGCTCGTGGAAAAGCATCCGAACAGTCGCATCTTCCTCTTTGGCGGAGAAGGACGCGAGAAAGAAATTCTCGATTCGTGGACACTGAAGCACAAGAACAGCATCAACGCCTCTGCCACCCTCGGAGCTTTGCATCAAGAGCTGATATTGATGAGCCACCTTGACGTGATGGTGTCGATGGACAGCGCCAATATGCATCTCGCCTCACTTGTGGGCACACCGGTAGTGAGCGTGTGGGGTGCTACGCATCCCTATGCAGGCTTTCTTGGCTGGAACCAGTCTGCCGACACCGTGGTACAACAGGACATGGAATGTCGCCCGTGTTCAATATACGGCAACAAACCATGCATCAAGGGCAATTATCCTTGCCTCACACAGATTGCACCCCAAACGATTGTGGAGCGCATAGAGGCGATATTGGACCGGAAGATGCGTTGAACCTGACTTAGCCTTCTTTATTCCTTCTTTTTACTTCGGTATTCCGAAGGTGTCATGCCCGTAGCTTTCTTGAAACACTTGGTGAAATACTTGGGGTCAGTAAAACCAACGGCATAGGCTATCTGCGAGAATGGGTCCTTGGTGCGCACGATAAGTTCCTCTGCCTTCTGGATACGGATGTGCTTGAGGAATTCCACGGGCGTCATGCCTACCTTCGCCTTCAGTTTTCCATAGAATACAGAACGGCTCAGATTCACGGCATCTGCCAATTCTTCAATCTTTAATTCCGAATCACCGATGTGCTGACTCAGGTAATCCATGAGCTTCATCATCATCTGCTGGTCGGAATCGAGTATTTCCGATGGCGGCAGGTGATAGATATCAGCTCCTGTAGGCTCCTTTTCACGTCCTTCATCCTGTGCTTGCGCACTACGGTTGTTATACTCTTCAAGCAACTGGTTGACCATGGAATGCAGCGAGAGAGCCTTGTTGCGGAGTTCATAGTAGCGCTTCACAGCATAGAGTATGCCCAAGAAAATGAGCACATAGAGAAGTTTCGCCCACATGGTTTCCCAAAATGTGGGTTGCGCATAGATCTTGAGGGCAGTGACATTGTCTGTCCACACACCGTCGGCATTCGTGCTTCTCACCAAGAGACGGTAGTTTCCGGGAGGGAAGTTGTTGTAGGATGCGCTGTGCAGATGACTGCCCAAGTAGTTCCACTCCTTGTCAACGCCCTCCAGTTTATAGGCATACTTGACCATATAGTTGTTGCCATAGTCGAGTGCAGCGAAGTTTATGTTGAAGTTTCTCCTGTCGCTTGCCACATGGAGTTCGGGTGTATTGAGGATGGGATGCTCCGTTTCTTCACCTTGATACTGTATGCTGGTAAAAACAATCTTGGGCGCAAAACTGCTCTCTTTCATGTTGGCAGGGTTGACTACCATGATACCGCCAAAAGCCGCAAAGGTGATGATACCCGTTCTATTGTCTTGATTGGGCTTTGCTTCCGACATTTCACGGTTGTCGCCCAGGTAGTTCGGACCATATTGGCGCAGGGTGTTGGTCTTGGGATCATAGAGAGATATGTCGCTCTCATGCACGATCCACAAGCGCCCGCGGTTGTCTTCCATCATAGACTGAGCCATTCCTTCTGTCATGTTCTGTGCATTCGTCTTCACCATAGAGAACTTGAGATGTGGTTTCAACAAATTACGCGATACGAGTTCTTGAAGGCTTCCGCCCAGCGTAATCACAAAGATACGTCCATTGCGCATGACGCAAGTCTGCATCACATCACTCGTTGCCAGTGAACATGTGTCGTTATGGTCATAGAACTGCCCGTAGTATTTGATTCGAGAAGGATTGCCAAACTTGGCAGGAAAGGTCAGCATGCCCGTGGCAGTTGATGCTATCATCACCCCATTGCGAGTCTGTGTGAAACGCCTTACGCGTGGGAAAAGATCAAGAGGATAGCTGTCCAGTCCCTTTCCGGACGACAGGAAACGCACTTCACCATCACGTTCTTCCACCAGATTGATGCCACCCTTCCATGTTGCCACCCATATATGGCCATACGAATCTTGGAACAAATCAAAGATATCATTACTACTGGGCATATAGCCTTCGCCTTTCTGATAATGATGCATCGTTTTCCCATCATACATAAATACGCCTTCACCACGCGTGCCAATCCACAAACGCCGTTGTTTGTCCTCTAAAATGGTCATCACCTTGCAGTTGACAAGTTTCACGGGTTGTGTGCTCAAGCTTCCTGTAGCCGACAGGTAGCCAATCTTCTCCCGCTCAGCATTGAGCACCACCACATATCCCTTAGCCGTGCCGAGTAACTGATTGCCGTTGGAAAGCGTCAAGACTGAGCGAATCTCACAGTCAGCACTTTCAATAGGGACAAATCTGAACTTGCGGTATTTGAAGTTGATGAGCACCAAGTCGCGATTACCTGCTATCCACATATTGCCCTGACTGTCCTTGAACATCTTTTTTATCTCCATATTACGGAGAACTGAGTTGTCTTTCAACTTCAGCATATAAGGATGCAAATCGTGCGTTTTCTCATCATAATAACAGTATGCGCCACTATTGGGCATCACCCACACAGTATGGTTTCTGTCCTCATGGAAAAGCATTGAAGCATCCGCCACAAAGCGACAATCTTGGTCTTCTTTGTTCATCCACTGCGTCTTGAGGGTGGTCATGTCGAGCATGGTCACACCAGGTCCCTTGCCCAACGCCCACACACGGTTCTTACTGTCAATATAAACATCAGTTACCTCAGGTCGTGGTTGTGCAGGGTTCTGCACAGACACCAACTTTTGGCTGCCCGTACGAAGGTCGTAGAGCAGAATACCATGGTCTGTTCCCACCACGAGTCGCTGGTCGCCCATGGTACGCACCTTGTTAAATAATAGTCCTTGATTCTTCAGAAGTGTCTTCACACGACCTGTGCGTTCGTCATAAACACCAAGATTTCCCTTGGCAGAATAGAAATATAGTTTGCCCGCAATAGGAAGCAAGTTGTCATAGCCTGGCTGTATCACCACCTTGCCACCTTTCACGCATGTACCTTTATCGGTGAATATCCACTCTCTGTTCTGCTTGTCTACAGCGATACGCAAAATCTTAGCTCCACGCAAACCACCATTTTCAAACTTCACAATCTCCACCCCCTGACCATCGGCTATGAGATTTCCGTCCATTTTCACTGCCACATGATTGTCTTCCTCAGACAACACCCATACAGTGCCTTTAGCACCACGCATAAACTTGCTGGCGGTTACATCTATACCATATTTCTCCTTGATAATAGCCGAAACATCGAAAAAACGGCACAAACGTGTGTCAAACAAGCAGATGCGAAGGTCATAGGTGGTCGCCCACATGCCTCCGTTACCATCAGCAAAGAGGTGCATCATCCTGTTGGTGGTCAATATACGGTTGCTTCCACGCATATCGCGGAAGGTGGTAAACTGATATCCATCATAATAGCAAAGCCCGTTCCACGTTGCAAACCACATCATGTGGTTGTTGTCCTCAGCAATACCCGAGATGATATTGCCAGCCAAGCCATCACGGATATTGAATCTACGCACCTCGCAATAGGGCTGTGCATATACTTGTGACAGCAATGTGAGAAGGAAAAGAAGTATGGATGTTCTTATTTTAGTCATTGGTATTATGTGTATAAAAGAGATTTCACTCACAAAAGTAAGCTTTTTTAAAGAAAACACAAAGGAACAGAAAAAATAAAATGGCTTTATCCGCCAAATGCTCAGACAAAGAACAGGAAAAAGTGCGTCTGCTCGTTAGCAAAAACAATGGCAGTTGATGCTGTAATACGCCAACTGCCATTGATAGTGTCATTAAGCTATGCGAATTGTCTTATGACAAACCTTTTCATTGTTTCATTGTTTCATCTTTTAATCTTTCCATCTCTTCCAGCCCTTTGTCGTTAATCTCTATCTTGTTTGCCAGAAAGAGAATGTTGTCATAGGTCAGTTCCATGGTGTCCTCCATGTTTAGCAATGCAAGGACGAGTACAACCCGGTCGGTGGAAAGAAAGCCCTTGGCAATGTCTGGATTGTTTTTCAGATATTCGCTTACGACAGGCGAAAAGTTGGTATCTGCCAAACGTATGCGCATCTTGTTGCGTAGCATAGCCCTATAATTGCCCTGCCGGTAGTTGCGATAAGCCATTTCATGAAACAGCGCCTTCATGCCCCATTCCACAGATTCGAGAGCTCCAAGCATACCATTGAGCGTGCGGCTGAACTGTTCACATTCGATCCAGTCTTCCTTGCATTTGTAGCGCATGTCGTGTTCCACCTCATGCCAACCTTCGGAAAATATGGTACGTATCTGTATCTCGTAGGTATTGTCTATGTATTGTGCATATTCTTCAGGCAGACAGCGACGGAAGTCTTCAACGAACTTTTGCGGAATATTCTTCGTGAGGTTGAGCCTCTGAGGACAGAAAGTGGTAAGGTCAAGTTCGTCAATAGACGCTTTTATCACATTGTCGCTGCCAAAGAATATAGACATCGCCTCTACGTCGTCTGTGTAATAAAGCACAAAACGAAGACCAATCATGTCTTGTATCTTTGACTTGCCAGATCTGTAGCCGTCGCCTTTTATCTCCATCTTGTGACCGAGCGATTCGACCGACTTCACGCGTGAAAAGATGCGAAACATCATTCCGCTCTTCTTGACCTGACTTGCCAGTTCGTATTCGAGTTGCTTTGCTATGTCTTCCAGTACCATAATGTATCGTTAAACGCTGTTTTGCTGAATTTTATTATAGGTCTTTGCCCATCTTCAATATGTTTTCTCCATTGAGACGCTGATAGCCCACCGTGTCCATGATGTCTCTCATGAGCAGGATACCAAGTCCTCCTATCGGTCTGTCCTCAAGGCTCAGGTCGGTGTCGGCAACATCAGCCTGTAGTGGGTCAAACGCCTTGCCGCAGTCTTTCAGTATGAAGTCCACATGCTTCTTGTCATCTGTCCATCGGGCAGTGAGCGATATCTTCTTAGTCGTTTCAGGAGGATAAGCGTATTGTATCACGTTTACCAATACCTCTTCGATGGCGAGATTGAGCGAACTTTTTGTTTCTTGTGGCATGTTAAGTTCGGTGGCTACCATATCTATGAACGGAACCAACTTGGCAGATTCCTCCAATTTATTATATATAACGAGTCTTCGCATATTTGCTTGTTCTAAAGCGTTTTCATTTAGTCTAAAACACATCATTGTCAAATCGTCGCTTTGTTCAGCTTTGCCCACAAACGATGACAACCGTTCGGCAATTCCCCCGATGATGTCTTTCGCCTGCAGGTTGGCGCAGGCTTCAGCGGCATCTCTTGTGCGCACGTCTCCAAACAGTTCCTTCTCAGTATTCTCCGCCTCGGTCAGTCCGTCGGTGTAAAGTAGCATGGCGCAGCCCTTAGGCAATGTTGTGGTCTGATTGGTGTATTCGAAGTCAGGAGTGACACCAAGGGGCAAGTTGCAATCCACTTGTTGGAATATGGTGCTTCCGTCTTTGTCGATAATAAGCGGTGCATTGTGTCCGGCATTGCAGAATGTAAGTTCTCCCATAGCGAGGTCGAGACTTCCTGCATAGAATGTCACGAACATGTTTGTGTCATTGTTCTCGGCAATCGCATTGTTCAATTTCCTCACGATATTGGCAGGAGATTCCTCCGTGTTGGATATAATGCGGAACAAGGTGCGTGTGATAGCCATTACAAGTGATGCAGGTACTCCCTTGCCCGACACGTCGCCGATGGCAAACATCAGTTTTCCATCACGGATGAAGAAGTCATAGAAATCACCGCCCACCTCCTTTGCCGGTTTCAGCAAGGCATAGAGTTCCAGTTCGGCATAGTCGGCAAAGGGCGAGAATTCTTTTGGCACGAGACTCATCTGAATGGCACGTGCTATTGCCAGTTCGCTCTTTATCCTCGCTTTCGTGCGTGCCGTGTTTTTTACTTCTTTTATATATTTGCTTAGCGACTCTTGCATATAGGCAAAGGCATCATGCAACTTGCGTATGTCGTCTTTGGTTTCGACATTAGGCAGTGCCACGTCAAAGTTTCCTTTGGCTATAAGATAAGAAGCGTCGGTGAGTTCCTTGATTGGTTTCGACATATACTTCACGAGTATCTGTATGCAAACAGACAACAAGATAAGTCCGATGACAAGTATTGCCAAGATGGTTAATGTGGCAGAACTAAGACTGCTCATCACCGAAGAGTAGGGCATAACGCTGCACACCGACCACCCTGTGCTCTTCATCGGAGCATAGCAGAGCAACATCTTGCGCCCGTCAATTTTTGTTCCGATGGCTCCACTCTCGCCGGCAATCATCTTTGTGCCGACAGTTGCCAGTTCTTTATTGTCTATTGTCTGTGCATGGTCGAAGATGTTTTCTCTCAGGATTAGTTTCTTGTTTGGGTGCGCTACATATTGACCTTGCTTCGTGACAATAAACGAGTAACTGTTCTCGTAAGGACGCACGTTGTAGAGGTCGGAGGTGAGGTCAACCAAGTCAACATCGGCAAGCAAAACAGCATAGACCTGTCCGTGACTATCGAGACATGGCCACACATAGGACGTCATAAAGTCAACTTTATTGTCATAGTCGATGTATGGGTCAGTCCAATAGCCGCGTTTCATTTTCAGGGCTTTATTGAACCATATTCTCTTCGTATAGTCCGCAGAATCGTTGCCCATCTGTATGCGCTCGGTGTAGATGTTGCCTTTTACGCGGTATACATAGTTGAAAAATAACCGTCCTTTGCTTTGGTAGTAGTTTGGACGAAAGGCGATACCCACTCCTTTCAGCAGTCTGTTGCTCTCTATCACACGTTTGACGATGCCCATCATGGAGTCAGGTTTGGCTACAAAGCCCTCTACCTGTCCATTGGTCAGCTGCAATGCCGTTTCCACTTCGGACAGTTCGTTGCCTATTTTCAGTATTACGTTTTGCTGTAATGCAGATGTATACTCAACAGCTTGTTCCTCTTCACGTTGTCCGCTATAGGTGGAGAACACCACTGCTATACATATGAAGATGAAGCACGTAATCGTGAGAATATAAAACGTGAGCCGGGCGGAAAAGGAAAGGAATATCTTTCTCACGAGCGTATGTCAAATAACTTGAAGAAGCCTGTGATGGTGAAGACATTGCGAATGTCGTCGTTGATATGCTCAACAATCATCTTGCCGCCCTTTGCCTCTACGGTCTTGCGCAGTGACAGGAAAAGGCGCAGCCCACTACTGCTGATATACTCCAGATTTGTACAATCTATCACAATCTCCTTGTCAGCATTATCCTTCAGGGGCTGAAACTCTTTCTCGCAAGCCACGGCATTCACTGTGTCGAGACGTCCTTCGAGGGCAGCGTAAATCTTGTTGCCCTCATTTTTGATTTCTATTTTCATGTCTAATTTGTTTTAATGTTCATATTTTGTTTATATATATAAATATGTGGCGCCAGATATTGACTGACTCCTTCTATACTTTACAAGGGGAATACCAACGTCACGATGAATATGTTGGCTGCAAGTATGGCGATATTCATCACGAGACCAATCTTGGAGAAGTCTGTAAACTTGTATCCGCCTTCGCCATATACCAACATATGGGTAGGCGACCCTATAGGTGTGGCGAAACTTGATGACACGGCAATCATCAGTGCAATACAGAATGTCACAGGGTTTACACCGAGTGTGATGGCTGTCTGATATGCTATCGGATAGAATATGGCAGCTGCAGCGGTGTTGCTGACGAACTCTGTGACGAATGTGCCGACAAAACATATGCATGTGAGTGCCACTAACGGGTTAGTGCCACAGACCTTCAGTATACCGCCGGCAAGGGCATTGGCAATGCCCGTCTCAGCTATGGCTGTACCTATACAAACAGAGCCGGCAAATATCATCAGCACGTCCCAACTAATCGACTTCCACGCCTGTTCAGGTGTGCAACAGCGTGTCACTATCATAACGAAGGCTGCAAGGAAGCAACTCTGCAACAACGTCATCACATTGAATGACGAGAGGAGAATCATGCAAATCATGATGGCAGCCGACAATGCTGTCTTCTTTCCAATGTTGGCGATATCTTCAGAATCAAAGAAGTGCAGGTCGTCAGCCACGGCTTTCTTGAATGTCTTGCCTTGTGCTTTGGGACATTCCAAAAGGAGTATGTCACCAAACTGCAATTTTACAGAACGTGGATTGGCATTGATGCGTTCGCCCTCGCGTACGATAGCTACGAGTGCAACATTGTTGTGCTCCTCGAAATCGATATCCTCCATGGCATTGCCAACGAGCTGGCTACTGCGCTTTACGTTGGCTGTCCTAAATTCCGCAACACTATAATTTAATATTTTTTATAAGCACCTGGACAACAAA
>CAVJZZ010000032.1:0-28593 GCA_963654295.1 Lachnospiraceae bacterium
AGCAGATAGACGACAAGGGCTACTTGATACCTTACTCTGCCGACGGCAAGCGACTGTATAAGATAGGCGTGAACTACGACAGCCAGCAGCGCACCATCGGGGAGTGGATTGTGAAGGAAGGATGAAAATGGTGTATATATAGGAGGCAAACCTACCCCACCAGCAACCAATCAAGTACATATTGCTGCTTGATACCCTCGTGCCAAACCACGGGATCGTTGTCCATGGTCAACAAGTACTTGGGATAATTGTCGGAGATCCCTTGCAAGGGTGCAAGCTCGCGCTCCATCGTTGCGGTATCCCGCACCGTCAACGCCACTTGGTAATATGCCTTTTGTTCGCCCTTGACAACCACAAAGTCTATTTCAGTCTCGCCTACTTTCCCCACGTATATCTCTCCGCCTCTGCGAGCCAGCTCCAGATAGACCACATTCTCCAAGACATGTCCGAGGTCGCCACCTTTCGTCCCATTGATAACCAAGCGCAAACCTATGTCGGCTAGGTATAGTTTCTGGCCAGTCTTCAGCAATTGCTTTCCCTTGGCATCATACCTTTGCACTGGATAGAAAATGTAACTGTCTGTCAATGCCGAGATATAGCTCTCTACGGTATGAGACGTTATCTTACGCCCCATAGATGTCATGGTGTCACTAATGCGCTTGATGACAGAGATGTTGCCTATGTTGTCAGACAAGAACCTCACCACACTCTGCAGCATCATCACGTCAGTTATCTTCCGGTGACTCACCACATCCTTCAAGACGATCGTGTTGTACAGCCCCAGCAAATATTCACGTATCATCTCATTGTCGTGCTGAAGTTGCAAGACATAAGGAAACGATCCTTCTTCAATATAACCCCTATAGGCAGACTCAAGGTTGGCTGTCGCCGGCAAGGCCGAGAGATATTCCTTGAACGAGAAAGGGAACAGTTTGATCTCTACATACCGACCGGTGAGCAACGTCGCGATCTCTCCCGACAGGAGATAGGCGTTGGAACCAGTCACGTAGATGTCCACATTGTCCAGGAGGAACAAACTGTCGATGACCTTCTGAAAGTTATCCACCATCTGAATCTCGTCGAAGAAAAGATAGTTCATGCCCTCGGAGGTGAGATTCTTCTTGACATGTGCATACAAGACCTTGTAATCGAGGAACGGCTCATTCTCCAAGTCCTCGAAATTCAAGTCCTGCACTTGTTGGTCAAGCACGCCTTCCGCCATGATTCTTTCCCGAAACATCCTCAGGAGAGATGACTTGCCACAACGGCGAATGCCAGTCACCACCTTGATGACCTTCTTGTCCCTCCACTTCTCCAGTGCCTGTATATATTCCTTACGTTCTATCATCGATTAACTCCTAAAAAAATGAAATCGATTGCAAATATACGAAAGGTTACCGACAAATTTGCAGCGCGCTGCAAATTTCTTTCGATTTCTGCGTATTTTTGCGGTAGACTGCAAATCTTTATTCTATCGGTATAACATATTTCAATATGCCTATTGTCGCAAACCGCGTATTTGTGCCTTCATACCAATCTAATGCTGCCCGTATTACTCGAATGACGTGTTCTTAGCAAAGCAGACGAAAAGCGACATAGTCATTGCCTAAACACTCGACATCCAATATCGGCAAAGTACAACCAAGGGCTGCGGCGATTTTTTCGTACACTTCATCCTCTGAAATCGTAGGCGGGATGAAGAATACTTCGCATTTGAAACAATTATCAGTTGATATATGCAAGTTTATATAGAAGATATGGCAATATCTGCAAGTTTTTCGTTACCTTTGTCGTCACGAAAAAACAATACATGCAAGCATGCACGCACAAAGTATTATTAGGAAATTCATATTTACTGCCTTGGCTCTCACTGCCACAGCAGGTAGCGTCAAGGCTGATGCCATCAAGCACATTGGCGACCGATATATCATCAATGTGGAAGAGATGGAATTGACTGGCGAGGAATCTGTGCTCGACCTGCTCATGATGTGTCCGGAAATCATGTCGCAAAACGGACGCACCACATCGTCGGCACACTACATGGGGAATTATGCCCTTCGCATCAACAACATTGACATTTACACGGACGAGGAGACATTTCTCAAGAACACCAAGGCAAAAGAACTGAAATGCATCAAGCTCTGCATCAACCCAGGTGTGATGAAGGGCTCGGGCAACATGAAGAAGGTTGTCGACCTCTATTTCCGCAAAGACAATCCCGGCACCCACGGCAAGGTGGTGGCAGAGGCAGACTGCCAGGCTTCGGGCGAGATATTCAGTCGCGTCATACACCAAAACAACAAGGCGTGGATACAGGGCATGGCTGTGGGAAAGATGGAGGACATCGACCACACGCGGCGCGACTGCGAGAATGTAAACGTGAACGTGGACTGGAACATCACTCCTGTTGACAACCTCCTGTTACAGGCTGCACAGACCTACGGACGCATGAACGGAGAGAATGACCCCACCACACTCAAGCACACGGCTTCTGCCAAGGCATGCTACACACGCAAGCTCACTGACAACGGATCCTACGCTATGGTGAAGGGTTCGATGGACTATTCCGACAATCAGGAGAAAGGCTGTTCGTCTATCCGCAACGTTTCGCCCTTCGGATTGGTAGAATTTGGTTTCCCCTTCATCCACAAGAACATCTACACCACAGCGGGCATCGAGGCTGGCTATGACGCTGAGAAGAACTGCCTGGCGGGATATACGGACAAGAAGACGTATCAAGACTTGTATGTACAACTGGACTGGACCTGCGGCAAATGGGGTGCGATGATAGGCGACCGTTTCCGCTCGCAGCACTTCTGGTTGAGTCAAATGACGGAGCGCAACAACCTTGCGCCATGGGAGCGCACCAGCTTCAACAACTATTTCACCGCCTCCCTGTGGTGCAACATCAATCGTCACAACACGCTGCAAGCCACCTTGGCACGACGCTTCTACAACACCACAGGGAGCCAGTATGTGGAGAAGACGGAGGACGGCAAACGTACGTTCACCACCGACATCTTCAAAAGGCCCATCTACGTGCAGGAAATGCGCTACACTTATCAGCAGCACAACTTCAACCTGATGAGCTTCATCAAGAACGAGCACAAGAAAATAGACTCCAGCGACAGCAACGACAACATCCTTACCGTCGGAGCCTCAGCGTTCCTGCATGTAGGCATGCTGCGCCTCACGGCTGGCATGGACTACAACTGGGAGCAGTTGCACTACCAAGAATACGGCACAAAGCATAGCCATTGGGTGAGTTGCCACATGTCGCCACAGCTGAGTCTTCCCCAAGGATGGCGCTTTACGGCGAATGTCATCTACAACAGCCGACGCATGAACAAAGACATACCCTATATAGCCTTCTATCAGCAACCCAACTGCTATCTTGACATCGCTGCCAGCAAGCAAGTGGGCACCCACTGGCTCATCAAAGTACGCTGGCATGATATCGCAGACGAGCGGACTGGATCACACGGCATAGCACTGAGCGCCACTTACGCCTTCTGACCACGGCACAAGCCACGCCGCCTTTGAATGGCACGATTTTTGCTTACACCTTAATATATATTAAGTATATACTCATTAAAAACATCACAATGGATAAAAAGGAAACTCCCGTCCTCCTGCTCACCGGTTATCTGGGCAGTGGAAAGACCACATTACTGAACCGCATATTGTCCAACGAGAAAGGCATCAAGTTTGCCGTCATCGTCAACGACATCGGTGAAGTGAACATAGACACCAACCTCATCGAACAAGGAGGCATTGTCGGCGAGGGCGACGACAGCTTGGTGCCGCTGCAAAACGGATGCATCTGCTGCACGCTCAAGATGGACCTCGTGCAACAACTGAGTGACATCGTGTCACAAAAGCGCTTCGACTATATCGTGATCGAGGCAAGCGGCATCTGCGAACCTGCCCCCATTGCACAGACCATCAGCGTGTATCCGCAACTCTATCCCAACCTTGCCACACAAGGAAAAGCCAAACTTGATGCTATCGTGACTGTGGTTGACGCGCTCCGACTCCGTGACGAGTTTGCCGAAGGAAACGACTTGCAGCGCACAGACCTTGACGATGACGACTTGGCAAGCCTCGTGATCCAACAGGTGGAGTTCTGCAATATCATCCTGCTCAACAAGGCATCCATGGTGAGCCCTGACGAGTTGGCACGCATCAAAGCCATCCTCCGCCAAATTCAGCCACAGGCAGAGATTATCCCGTGTGACTACGGCGATGTGGACTTCAACAAGATCCTCAACACCAAATTGTTTGATTTCGAGAAGGTAGCCACTTCCGCCCGTTGGATAGAAGCCATCGAAGGCGAGGAAGACGAACTGGAAAACGAGGAAGAGGGAGAAGCCCTGGAATATGGCATCGGCACCTTTGTCTACTGCCGCCGTCGTCCGTTCAACATGACGGAGTTCGACCAGTTCATCGCACGCAAGCTTCCCAAGAACGTGATCCGCTGCAAGGGACTCTGTTGGTTTGGCGGCGAGCCCGACACCTGCTACGTGTTTGAGCAGGCAGGCAAGCAAAAGTCGCTCCGCAACGCCGGCAACTGGTATGCCACAATGCCCGAAGAAGAGCTCAAGCAGTTTCTTGCGCAGAACCCTGCCGCACGCCGCGATTGGGACAACACCTACGGAGACCGCATGCAGAAGTTGGTATTCATCGGACAGAATATGAACCGCGAAGAAATCGAGAGCGCACTCGATGCCTGTCTGGAAGACTAAACAAAAGACAACATACCTGTGTCTGATTATGTGAAGGCACAAGTATATAGCAACGAAATAGGCTGACCAACATGGCCAGCCTATTTCGTTGCTTTTATTTATTGTTCACCTGTACGATCTGCGTCTTGGGCTTTTCCTTGTTGCGGCGGTTTACCACCGTCACCACAGCCTGCGCCAGACTGAGGAATGCCTGCCCTGTAATCGATGCTACATCGAGGGCTGCAGGCTTGCCTTCATCACCGCTTGAACAGATGCCCTGCACCAGTGGTATCTGAGCGAGCAAGGGCACGTTCATCTCTTCCGCAAGTTTCTTGCACCCTTCCTTGCCGAAGATGTAATATTTCTCATCGGGATGGTCTGCAGGAGTAAACCATGCCATGTTCTCCACAAGTCCGAGAATGGGCACATTCACTTTGTCATTCATATACATGTCGATACCTTTGCGGGCATCGGCAAGCGCCACGTTCTGTGGCGTACTCACGATGACTGACCCGGTGATGGCAAGTGTCTGCAACAGGGTGAGGTGGATGTCGCTCGTTCCTGGAGGCGTGTCAAGGATGAAATAGTCCAAGTCGCCCCAATCTGCATCGCCGATCAGTTGCTTCAAAGCATTCGAAGCCATGCCGCCACGCCACAAGGTCGCAGTGTCTGGATTGACGAAGAAACCTATGCTCAGGAGTTTTACGCCATATTTCTCTACCGGTTCTATCAAGTCTCTGCCATCTTTGTGCACAGCGCAAGGACGGGCACCTTCCTCATCAAACATCTTGGGCATCGATGGACCGAAGATGTCTGCATCGAGCAAGCCCACCTTGTATCCCAACTTGGCAAGGGCGATAGCGAGATTGGCAGACACGGTGCTCTTGCCTACGCCGCCCTTTCCAGAACTGACCGCAATCACGTTCTTTACCTCAGGCAGCAGCTTGCCCACTTCCGGACGGGGTTTCGACTTGAACTCCGTGTTGATGGTCACCTTCACATCGGGACTGATATGATAGTGGATGGCAGCCTCGACAGCCTTGAGCGTAGACTTCATAAACGGGTCGGTGTCGCGTGGGAAGATGAGCGTGAGCGTGACGTTCATGCCGTCAATGCGCACCTCGTCCATCACCACCATCTCACTCTCCACGAGATTTTTCTTTGTTCCTGCATAGATTACCGTTGCCAACACATCGGTAATCAGTTTTGGATATAATGTCATCTTTTCTTTCTTTTGGTTTACGCTGCAAAGATACGACTTATTTTCGAGTCAGACCGACTATTCCAGCAAAACTTGTCACGAATGTTTGCGGTAGCTGTACACCGCCCAAACATTCATCACCACAGCGATAAAGCCCAACGCCATCACCTGGTGGACGATGCACGACCAGTCGCCTCCGCGCACGAACACGGTGCGTATGGCATCGATAAAATAGTGCATGGGGTTGACATACGTGGTGAGATACGCCCAGTGGGGCATGGAGCGGACGGGAGTGAAAAGTCCACTGAGAAGCATCAAACACACCACAATGAACCACATCACAAACACCGCCTGTTGCATCGTATCGTTGTAGTTGGACACAACGAGTCCCAAACCGCTGAACACAAACGCCAGCAACATGGCAAGAAGATAGACCAGCCAGAGGTTTCCCGCCGACGTGATGCCATAGACTACCCATGCCAACACGAAACATACCGACATCACCACAAGGGCTATCAACCAGTAAGGAATCAGTTTGGCAAGGATAAACTCCCACTTTCTCACCGGCGTCACATTGATGGCTTCTATCGTTCCACACTCTTTCTCGCCCACGATATTGAGGGCCGGCAGAAAGCCGCACATCAGCATCACTAAGATAGCCATGAGCGAAGGAATCATGAAGAGCTTGTAGTTCAAGTGCTTGTTGTAGAGATAGAGCACCGAAGTCTTGCTTTCCGCTGCCCGCAACCATGCTTCGGGAGTGAGATGACGGGTAATGATGTTGGTCATATACGTGTTGCCCATCGTTCCCTTCGTGCCGTTCACGGCATTGGTTGCCACCAGTATCTGCGGTGTTTCCCCGCGTTGCAAGGCACGTTCAAAGTGTTGCGGAATTTCGACCACCACATCGGCTTTCGACCGTTCCACATCGGCAAGGGCCTCCTGGAAGGTGTTTTTACTGCCCATAAACATGAAGTAGTCGCTCGCTTCGATGCGGTGCACCAGCTGGGAGGAGAGCGTAGAGCGGTCGTTGTCGACCACCTCTACTGCGATGTTCTTCACCTCCATGTTCATCACCCAAGGCATCACACACATGATCATGACGGGAAATATCACGATGAGCCGTGGCAGAAACGCATTGCGGCGTATCTGCAAAAACTCTTTCTGTATCAGGTATCCAAGTGTCATCATACTATAACCTTTTGTTAAACTTCAGCAGAGCCGCCGTGAGGAGCACTGCCGCCATCACGAGCAGCACGGTCAGTTCGTGCGTCACCTTGTCGATGCCCACACCCATAATCATCAGCTTACGCATTGCCGCTATGTAGTAGCGCGGAGGCATGATGGCAGAGATATATTGGAGTATGGCGGGCATGCTCTCTACGGGAAACATCATGCCACTCAACAGAATACTAGGCAGCATGAGCATCATCGCCGAGGCAAGCAACGCCACCAGCTGTGTCTTCGCCACCGTGCTGATGAGCAGTCCGAGCGACAGCGCCACCAGAATGTAGACTCCCGAGACAAGCACAATCCACAGCAGACTACCTGCCAGCGGAACCATGAGAATGAACTTGGAGATGAATAGTATCGCCGCCAAGATGAAGAATGCGAGCATCAGATAGGGCACTGCCTTCGCCACGATAATCATCAGCGGACGCACCGGACTGACCAAGAGTACTTCCATCGTGCCACGCTCCTTCTCACGCACAATGCTGATAGACGTCATCATCGCACACACGAGCATCAGGAGCATACCCATGATGCCGGGCACGAAATTATAGCAACTGCGCATCTGCGGATTGTAGAGCAACTTGGTGAGCAACTCAAAGCGGGGATTGCTTGCAATCCGTCCGCCTCCAGACTGCGAGGCAAGATGATTGTTCAAGATCTGTGTGGCATAACTGGCATACATCTGCGCCATATTGGGGTCGGCACCGTCTGTAATCACCTGTATGCCATTGCGTTTCGAAGCAAACCCTTCACTGAACACCACCGCCATATCTGCCTTCTGGTGCCGGATGAGCTCTTCCGCTTCTGCCGGAGTGTTCACCTTATATAATATATGGAAGTATTCGTTGGCTCCCAACGCCTCAACCATCCCCTGCGTTGTATGGTCTACAGACGAGAGGACCACGACCGTGCGCACGTTTTTCACGTCGGTGGAGATGGCAAAACCGAAGAGAAGCATCATCACCACGGGCATACCGAAGAGGATGAGCATGGTGCGCTTGTCACGTAGTATGTGGCGTGCTTCTTTCGTCACAAATGATATAAACTGCTTCATGCGTTATTGGGTGGTAATATAGTTTACTGGCGTGTGGACTGCCGCGCCAGATATGTAAAGACGTGATCCATGTCTGGCTGGTTCAGTTCCTGCTTTAGCGCTGCCGGAGAACCCATCGCCTTGATTTTCCCGTCGACCATAATCGAGATGCGGTCGCAATATTCCGCCTCGTCCATATAGTGAGTGGTTACAAAGACTGTGATGCCACGGTCGGCGGCATCGTATATGAGTTGCCAGAATTGTCGGCGTGTGGCTGGATCAACACCGCCTGTAGGTTCATCGAGAAAGACAATTTCAGGGTCATGGAATATGCTCACGGAGAATGACAGCTTCTGTTTCCATCCCAACGGCAAGCCAGACACGAGGTCATCGCCATGGTCGGCAAACTGCAGTCGATCGAGCAGTTCGTCGGTCTTGCGGCGTATATCATGCCTGTCCATGCCGTAGATACCGCCAAAGAGACGTATGTTTTCTCTCACGGTCAAGTCTTCATAGAGTGAGAATTTCTGGCTCATATAACCGATGTGGCGCTTGATTTGTTCATATTCCGTCAGCAGGTCACATCCTGCCACCTGTCCTTTTCCGCTTGTAGGTTGGCTCAATCCGGTTAGGATATGCATCGCCGTGGTTTTGCCGGCACCATTGGCCCCAAGGAAACCGAATATCTCTCCGCGTTCTACGGAAAAAGAGATGTCGTCGACTGCACGGAAACTTCCGAAGGCCTTGACCAGGTGTTCCACTTCGATAACAGGTTCCCCGCCGTGTCCTTTCTTTCCGTGGACGATGCCGGGAGGATTGAACACGTCTTTGAAGCGGTCGAGTATCACCTCAGGAGTATCGATGCCGCACACCTCACCTTGCTGCAGAAAGGCGATGCGGTCGCATTGACGCACCTCGTCGAGATAAGGTGTAGACACGACGATGGTCATGCCATCGCGCTTCAAGTCGGCAAGCATCTTCCAGAATTCCTTGCGACTCACGGGATCTACACCCGTAGTAGGTTCATCGAGAAGCAGGATGCGGGGATTATGCACCAAGGCGCACGACAATGCCAACTTCTGTTTCATGCCTCCCGAAAGGGCTCCGGCACGTCGCTTCTTGAAGGGTTCTATCTGCGCATATATCGCCTTGATGCGGTCGTAGGCAGCGGCTACGGTAGTACCGAATATCGTGACGAAGAACTCCAGGTTTTCTTCCACGCTCAAATCCTGATAGAGCGAGAAGCGTCCGGGCATATACCCCACCCTGCTGCGGATGTCTTTCATGCCGTCCACCACGTCGTAGCCGTCTACGCTTGCCTTGCCTTCGTCTGCCAACAGCAGCGTGGCGAGTATGCGGAACAGGGAGGTCTTGCCTGCTCCATCGGGACCTATCAGCCCGAAGATCTCGCCTTCGTTGACCACGAAGTCCACGTGATGCAACGCTTCCACCTTGCCATAGCGTTTGCTCACACCATCTACAATGATTGCCGGGGTCATAACTTCACCTCTCCATACATGCCTATTTTCAGCAAGCCGTCGTTCTTCACGGCTATCTTCACCGCATAGACGAGGTCTGCACGCTCATCGTCTGTGAGGATGGTCTTGGGCGTAAACTCCGACTTGGCAGATATCCATGTTATGCGTCCCTCGTATTCCTTCCGGTTGTCATCGCCACCATAGTCTGCATAAACCTTCACACGCTGCCCTATCTTCACGTTCTTCAGTTGGGCGGAAGTGATATAGGCACGCAGATACATCTTGCCCGTATCTGCCACCTTGAAAAGCGGTTTGCCCACTGCAGCGAACTCGCCACATTCTGCATACTTTTCGAGTACGGTGCCGCTGATAGGCGACATGATGTGGCACTTGCGCAGTTGGTCTGCCACCTGCAGGCACTGCACGTCGGCAGTACTCATCTGCGCATCAAGACTATGGGTGGTGGTGCCTAATTGCGACTGAAGGGCTTCGAGCTGGCGTTCGAGCACCTTTACCTGACTGCGTGCATCGTCGAGCATCTTGCGGTTGGCGGCTCCATCTGCCACCAATGCAGAGAAACGGTTGTATTCCTCACGTGCCTTGTCGAGTTGCTGGCGTGTAGCTGCCACCTGTTTTGCCACATCAGGCCGTTGGGCAGCGTATACCAACTTGGTCGCTCCTATCTGGCGAGCCTTCAGATAGAGTTGCACCGTATCTATCAGTCCCACCTGGCTACCAGCCTGCAGACTGTCGCCTTCATTGATGTCAAAGCGTAGCAAGGTGCCGTTCTGCTCTGCCGACACGGTCACCTCGGTAGCCTCAAACGTACCGGTTGCGTCATAGGCGGTTTCACTGTCGCCACAAGACACCATGCCCAACACAGCGAGCATGCCAAATACAGTCTTTTTTAATCTACTATTCATTGTTCAAGTTTTTGATTCTGTATGTTTCTTTCAATAGTTCTATCTCATGCCGTGCCTTCTGTGCCCGCGCCTGACTCACAGCGTTGATGTCGCGCACCAGTTCGTTGATGCTCTCTGTGCCCAACTGCACCTTTTTGTCGCTCTTACTGCGAATGTTTTCACGCAGGCGCACAATCTCGTCATCCTGCGCTATCTGGCGGCGCAACGACTGCACGGTGCCCGATGCCTCCTCGTTCTGCAAGCGGTTGTTGAAGAGAAACACGTCGCGCTGCACACCGTTCATCTGGCGCTGCACATCCAGTTTTCGTATATCGTTCTTGCGGGTATAGAGAGCACCGATATTCCACGAGAGCGAGATGCCGCCTGCCAGAATAGCGTTGTTCACCATGTCTGTCGCTCTACTGTGTATCAACCCAGCTCCGAAGAGACTCACGGTGGGCTTGAGACGGGTGTCGAGCTGGCGGCGCTGCGTGGCAAGCAGAAGGTCTTGCGAATCGTAGTACTGCAGTTCTGGTCGGTTTGCACCCCAACGGTTCCCTGCTAAAGCATCCACCACCACAGGTTTTTCCAACGTTTCGCCCTCCCCAATCGACTTGCCGATGAATACACCGAGCATACGCAAGTATGACTGGCGGGCTGACTCAAGTGATTCCTGCTGCTGACATGCCTTAACTTTCTCTACGAGCAGCGCATCGAGATCGGTTTGGCTCGCCACACCACCCTTCATCATGCTGCGCACGGTCTGCTCGCTGTTCGCCAGGTCGTCGAGGAACAAACGGTTTTGAGACAGCTGTGCATCGATGAGCAGGATGCCGAAATATAGTTGCTCCACCTGCTCGTTGATGGCATAGAGCGACACTTCGAGTTGCCGCTTCAGTACATCGGTTTGTGCCGAGGTCAGCTGTTTGCTCATGGCTATCTGCCCTCCGTCATACACGTTCTGCCGCACGATGACCGAGGCGTCTGCCACATAGTTTTTCATCTTCACTCCCATCTGTCGCATGGTGGGTGTCTCCTTCAGCACGTCGGTAAATGCCGAAGCTCCTGCCGATGCGCTCACCTTGGGCAGCCAGCCCTTCGCCACATTCTCCAACGTGTAGTCGCGCGATTGCGCTATCAACCCATATTGGCGTATGGCAGGATAGTTGTCGTGTGCCAACCGCAGGCATGCTTCGAGCGACAAGGCATGGGCTGAGGAAGCGAAAAACGCTCCAAACACACAAGCAAGTAATATTCTCTTTTTCATGTTTTGTATATTTGTCGGTGCAAAGTTATGCCATACAGAATGTGCATGTATTATCCTTCGGGATGAAGTAGTGTCCTTTTTGTTCGACTGCATACGAAAAAGAACACCAATTGGACACAATTCATTATCTTTGCACATATTATTCCACAAAAAGAACATCAGCCATGGTATGCGAAAAGATATAAAACAACCCCAAAGACTAACTCTGTCAAGTATGTTTGACATGCTCGACAACGAACAAAAACAAAGCGACAGACTCTATTTCAAGAACGGCTTGGCGATCGTCCTCGACATCGGCAGACTGTTAAAGCCATTCATCAACAAC
This sequence comes from Lachnospiraceae bacterium, assembly GCA_963654295.1. Taxonomy (GTDB): domain Bacteria; phylum Bacteroidota; class Bacteroidia; order Bacteroidales; family Bacteroidaceae; genus Prevotella. Next base: position 12,164 of record CAVJZZ010000032.1, read on the forward strand.
GGGCAAAGTCCCTTCCTGTTGGAAGACTACCGCATCGGTGTGGTCAAGCGCGGCTACATACATGGGTTCCTAAACCTTCAGGAACACACCGTTACCGCAGGGTCTGCTGTCTTCGTATGTCCCGGCAGTATTGTCGAACCGCTTGAGATGAGTGACGATTTCCTGGTAATGGGTGTCGGTATTCCCGCCGATCTGTTTCAACTGATCCATCGTGGGCAGCAACCGGAAGTATTCAACGGACAGATGAAACATAGCGTGAGGAAGATTAGCGATGGCGAGATTGCATTGCTTGACCACCTGTTCCGGATGTTGTGGGAGTTGGCCAACCTCGCCGACAGACATGATTCCATGGATATGGAAAGTGTCAGTCAGGAAGTGGTGGGGCACGCTCTGGCAGCCATCACCTGTCGTTATAACGACATCTTCGTAAGTCAACGCCGTGACCCCACCATCCACCGCACCGCCAACGACATCTTCGACCGCTTCATCCGACTCGTCAACGACCACTGCCGCAACCAACGCCAACTGGCTTTCTATGCCGACAAGATATGCGTCACAGAGCGCTACCTGGGCACAGTGGTCCGCCAGGTTAGCGGCATCACCGCCAAAGAATGGATCGACAAAGCCGTGCTCACCGTTGCCAAGGTGATGCTGCGACATGGAAATTTTCCAGTAGCCGAGATTGCCGACCGGCTGAACTTTGCCACAGCGAGCTTTTTCTGTAAGTATTTTAAGCGGCTCGAAGGATGCACACCGCAGGAATACCGACAACAGAAATAGACTTGTCCATTCCATGGTTGGCGTTCATGCCATTCTTCATCACTTTTTAAGCGCGCGAACTGCCCTGTTTCGGGATTTTTGCCTAATTTTGCAGAAACAATTAACAAGACAGCCTCAAAAGCCTGAATTATCTCAACGTCATGATAGACAGAGCTACCATCGACAGAATCATGGATGCGGCGAACATCGTGGATGTCGTATCGGAATTCGTAACGCTCCGCAAGAGTGGAGCAAACTATAAAGGCTTGTGCCCGTTCCACAACGAGCGCACGCCTTCTTTCTATGTCTCGCCATCGAAGGGCTACTGCAAGTGTTTCTCTTGCGGCAAGGGCGGCAACCCCGTGGGGTTTATCATGGAGCACGAGCAGATGACCTATCCCGAAGCACTCCGCTGGCTCGCCAACAAATACGGCATAGACATCAAGGAGAAAGAGCTTTCTGAGGAGGAAAAGAAGGAACAGAACGACCGCGAAAGCATGTTTCTCGTCAATGAATGGGCTGCCGACTATTTCGAAGATGTGCTCCACCACGACCCCGACGGCATCGCTGTCGGCATGCAGTACTTCCGCTCGCGCGGGTTCCGCGATGACGTGATCAACAAGTTCAGACTTGGATTTGCGCTCAACGCAAAGACCGCCATGTCTGACCATGCCCTCGAACGGGGCTACAAAAAAGAGTTTCTCGTGAAGACCGGTCTTTCCTACGAACGCGAACAGGGAGGTGGTCTCATCGACAGATTTGCCGGGCGCGTGATATTCCCATGGATTGGTGTGAGTGGGAAAGTCGTAGCTTTCGGAGGACGCGTGCTGGACTCCCGTACCAAAGGGGTGAACCAGAAGTATGTCAATTCGCCTGAGTCAGACATCTACCACAAGGACCATGAGTTGTACGGCATATACCAGGCAAAGAAGACTATCGCCAAGGAAGATTGCGTATATATGGTGGAAGGCTACATGGACGTCATCTCCATGCACCAGAGCGGTATCGAGAACGTGGTTGCCAACTCGGGTACGGCACTGAGCGTACACCAGATCCGCACCCTCCACCGCTTCACCCAAAACATCGTGCTCCTCTATGACGGTGATGCCGCGGGCATCCATGCCGCCCTGCGTGGTACCGACATGTTGCTTGCAGAAGGCATGAACGTGAAGGTGCTTCTGTTCCCTGAAGACGAAGATCCCGACAGTTTCTCACGCAAGCACACGGCTTCCGACTTCCGCAAATATGTGGAAGACAACCAGACAGACTTTATCGTATTCAAGATCAACTTGCTCCTCAAAGGGGTGACCGATCCCATCAAACGGTCGGAAGCCATCAATTCAATTGTGAAGAGCATCTCGGTGATACACAATCAGATTGTGAGAGCCACCTACCTGAAGGAGTGCTCCCACCGCACGGGCATCTCCGAACAGACACTCATCAACACGATGAACGGGTTCATACAGAACGACCGCGAACAGGTGACCAAGGAACTGCGCCGTGAGCGCGAGCGCGAAGCCAACACACCAATAGCTGCCGTACCACCCGCCAAAGAACCTGAACGACTGGTGGAACAGATGATTGTGCAGATGATTATCCGTCACGGCGAAGAACCCGTCACCGTGAAGAACGAGGAAGATGAGGATGTCAGCCTGCCGCTGGCACAATATGTGCAGATCGACCTCAGCGCCGACGACTTACAGTTCCATACACCGCTCTACAACCGGATATTGCAGGAATGTGTGGAGCACTTGGACGACGAGGGGTTCAAGGCGGAAACTTATTTCACGCATCACCCCGACATCGAGATCAGCAAGTTGGCGGTAGACATGACCATCGACCGCTTCCAACTGTCGAAGAGCTTCACCTCACAAAACCTGGGCTACAGTCTCACCTCACAGATTCTGCACCTCATTCTCGACTTCCGCAAGGACTTCGTTGACGAGATGCTCAAACTGAAGGAAAACGAGCTCAAGTCGGCGGGCAGCGACATGGAGAAGATGATGGCCGTGATGGCAGAACTCAAAGACCTTCAAGCCATCCGCAATGCCATCGCACGCAAGCTCGGAACAGACGTCATCGTGTGATAATCATTCCATAAGACAGAATAACAACAACGCATAATATAAATATGTACTACGTAGAAAAAAGACTCGAAATATCCGCCGCCCACCGACTGGATCTCGACTATGAGAGCAAATGCACCTCCATTCACGGGCACAACTGGATTGTCACCATCTTCTGCCGCGCCAAAGAACTGAACAGTAACGGTATGGTAACCGACTTCACGGAAATCAAGCGGAAGATACAAGACTTGCTCGACCATAAGTATCTCAACGACATCCTGCCCTTCAATCCCACAGCGGAAAACATGGCACGATGGATCTCGGAACAGATAGACCACTGCTACAAGGTGACCGTACAGGAGAGTGAAGGCAACATAGCATCCTACGAAGTGGACTGACGATGAAACGGATCAACGAGATTTTCTATTCTCTGCAAGGGGAAGGTCGCAATACGGGCCGCGCCGCCGTCTTCATCAGGTTCTCAGGGTGCAATCTGAACTGTGCCTTCTGCGACACGGATTTCACTGACTACCGGGAGATGAGCGACGAGGACATCATCCGCGAAATTGCCCCCTATGAGACTCGACTGGTGGTGCTCACGGGCGGTGAACCTACCCTACAAGCAGACGAAGCATTCATCGAATTGCTCCACCGGCACGGTTACGAGGTGTCTATGGAGACCAACGGCACGCATCCCCTGCCACACGGACTCGACTGGTCGACTGTTTCTCCCAAGGCTCTCTTCTTCGAGGGTAGTCGAAAAGCCACTGCCACGCCTGTCGTCACGAGGTGCAACGAACTGAAATGTGTGTTCGACCATACCGGAAACGTGGATGATTTCGGCATCGAGGCAGACTATTATTACCTGCAACCTTGCGATACGGGCGACAGAGAAAAGAACCGCCAGATACTTCAGGGATGCATTGACTACATCCTGCGCCATCCCCGCTGGCGACTTTCCCTGCAAACCCACAAACTGATAGGAGTGAGATAAATGATTTATGTGCACTGGTTCGTCATCTTGGTCTACACGATAGCCGTCGTGGCAGCCATGCTTCGCGTGCTGATGGACAACCGGCAGCCTGCCAAGACCATGGCATGGGTGCTCGTCTTGTCGTTCATGCCGCTGGTGGGAATCGTGCTCTACTTCTTCTTCGGACAGAACACCCGCAAAGAAAAAGCGGTGAGTCAGAACAGCCTGGACCAACTAACGAAACGTTCCATGCTGGAGTATGTGGAACAGAAAGACCTTGTTTTGCCCGAGGCACACCAAAGCCTCATCAAACTGTTCATGAACCAAAGTGTTGCGCTACCATTCAAAGACAACTGCGTAACTACCTATACCGACGGCTACAGTTTTTTTCCCGCCTTGCTCCAAGCTGTCGCCCAAGCCAAAGAGCACATCCACTTGGACTCCTATATCTTCTCAGACGACGCACTCGGCACGCTCGTTTCCGATGCACTTATCGCTAAGGCAAAGGAGGGCGTAGAGGTGAAAGTCATCTACGACGACGTGGGCAACTGGCATGTGAAAAGCAGTTTCTATGAACGCATGCGTGATGCCGGCATTGAAGTGCATGCCTTCATGCCTGTCAAATTCCCGGCGTTCACGAGCAAGATGAACTACCGCAACCACCGCAAGCTATGCGTCATCGATGGGAAAACGGGCTTTATCGGCGGCATGAACATCGCCTTGCGCTATGTGAAGGGGAACGGACGCCAACCGTGGCGCGACACACATCTGAAGATTGAGGGTGGTGCCGTCTATGGCCTGCAGCGTGCTTTCCTGGTCGACTGGTACTTCGTAGACCGCACACTCATCACCAACCGCAAGTATTATCCGCCTCATCATGTGGAGCCGAACAGTTGCCTGGTACAGATTGTCACGAGCAGTCCCATATCGCCATGGCCCGACATCATGCAGGGATATGTGCGCATCCTGCTCGCCGCCAAACACTACGTCTATATGCAGTCGCCCTATTTCCTGCCCACTGAACCCATCCTTTTCGCCATGCGCACAGCTGCTCTTGCCGGCGTAGACGTGAGGTTGATGTTGCCGCGCCACAGTGACTCCAAACTCGTGGAATGGGCAAGTCGGTCGTATATCACCGAAACCATCGAGGCTGGCGTAAAGGTCTATCTGCATCAGGATGCCTTTCTCCATTCCAAAGTGCTCGTGTGCGACGACACGCTATGCTCATGCGGATCGACCAACGTGGATTTCCGCAGCTTCGAGAACAACTTCGAAGCCAATGCTTTCATCTATGACAAAGACACCGCCTTGCAGATGAAAGCGATGTTTCTTGCCGACGAAAACCACTGCACACCGCTCAACGATGCTGCCGAGATTGCCCCACGTCCGTTCGTCAAGCGACTGTGGGAATCGCTCATCCGCCTGCTCTCTCCGCTGTTGTAACACCTTTGTCATACTTTTTAAACGCAGTGATAACATCAAAGGCATAACTTTGCAAACTGTTAAAAGATTGTTATCACTATCAAAAGTATGAAGAAATTATTTTTGGCAGCCCTGCTTTTTGCAGGTTCCCTCTGCACTTCTTTCGCCCAATCATGGGGTGCTTATGAACGTCCCAAGCTCGTTGTCGGAATCATCGTAGACCAAATGCGGTGGGATTACCTCGACTATTACTACCGCAAGTTTGGAGAAGGCGGATTCAAACGCCTTGTTGACGAAGGCTACAACTGCGACAACCATTTCATCAACTACGTGCCCAGCGTCACCGCTGCGGGACACACCAGCAACTATACTGGTTCGGTGCCTGCCATCAACGGCATTGTGGGCAACAACTTCCATATCAACGGAAAGAACGTATACTGCACCGACGACCCTACAGTCAGTCCTGTGGGCAGCGACAGTAAGGAGGGCAAGATGTCGCCACGCAACCTGCTCGTGTCCACGATGGGCGACCAACTGAAACTTGCCACCGACTTCAAGTCGAAGGTAATCGGCATCTCGCTGAAAGACCGTGCCTCAATCCTTCCCGCTGGTCATGCCGCCGACGCTGCCTACTGGTATGATTACAAGAACGGTGTGTTCATCTCCAGCACCTACTACATGCAGAAACTCCCCCAATGGGTCAACGCCTTCAACCGCCAGCATCGTCAGACGCAGGACATTCGCACCACGCCGATGGGCAACACCATCGTGGCAGACATGGCGATAGCCGCCATCAATGGCGAAGACCTCGGCAACCATGAGGTCACCGACTTCCTCGCTGTGAGTTTCTCTTCCACCGACTACATCGGGCACAAGTATGGAACCCGTGCCCCCATCACAGAGGAGACCTACCAGAAACTCGATGCCGACCTGGCACGCATCTTCAATCTGCTCGACCAGAAACTCGGCAAAGACAATTATCTCGTCTTCCTGTCGGCAGACCATGCTGCCTCGCACAACGCCGAATACCAAGCCCAGCACAAACTCAGTGCCAGCGTCATCACCGACCACGTGACCGTGGATAGCGCCAACAAGTTCCTCTCAGAACGTTTCCATATCAGCACACCCATCATCGAAGAATGGAAAGAATACCGCCTTTACCTCGATCATGAAGCCATCGAAAAGGCAAAGCTGAACATCACGGAAGTGGAAGATGCACTCTGCGGATACCTTGCGAAGGATGACCAGATACAATATGCCGTGCCGTTTGAAAAGGTGGCTACAAGTACCATCCCCACGGCTATCAAGGAAAGAATTATCAACGGATACAACCCCAAGCGCAGTGGCGACATACAGGTCATTCCCGTTGCGGGAGTCTATGCCGACGATGCAAAACCTTTGGGTGGCACAAACCACGGCACGTGGTGCCCGTTCGACACCCACATACCTCTTGTCTTCTATGGTTGGAACGTGCCTAAAGGACACACAAACAAGGAGACCCACATCACGGATCTCGCCGCCACCGTGTGCGCCATGCTACATATCCAGATGCCCAACGGTTGTGTAGGCACCCCGATAGACTTGAGATAACAGGCTCCCGTCTGTCACAAGAAATTTCGTTTCATCGGTTCCCGCCATTCCTTCCCCCTGGCTTGACATTGCACAAACGCCATTGGGAAGTGAATGGCGGTTTTTAGTCTTGGGTGTCGGTCTGCGTCTTGGGCCAGTTCACCAGATAGAGTTTCTCGGTAGCGCGTGTGAAAGCCGTATAAAGCCAGTGGATGTAATCGGGCGTGAGCATGTCATCAGTCATATAACCTTGGTCCACATAGACATGCGCCCATTGTCCACCCTGAGCCTTATGACAGGTGGCGGCATAGGCATACTTCACCTGCAGGGCATTGTAATAGGCATCTTCACGGATGCGCTTCATGCGGTCTGACTTGAGCGGCACGTCGGCATAGTCTTCCATGATGCCATTGAAAAGTTTTTCCTGCTGCTCGCGTGTCAATGCCGGGGCTTCGGAAGACAGGCTGTCAAGGCACAGGGTGACTTTCATTTCATAGTTGTCGTAGTCTGGAAAACGAAGCCATACGTCGGAAAAAGTAAACCCGTAGAGTTCCCTTACGTTGCGCACCCGATAGACCAAAGCGCGGTCTCCGTTGGCAACAAACGCCATGGGTGATTCCTTGTCGTCCTTCGTCCAATAATAGTTGTTCTTCACGACCATCAACCGGTCGCCCGATTCCAACACCTCTTCCCGTTCGAGAATCATGTTGCGGATGCCCTGATTATAGATGTTGGCGCGCTTGTTGCTCCTCGTCACAATCATCGTTTCATCCTCGCCCACCTCCGAATAGCTCGACATAATCTGCTCGACAAGTTCACTGCCAGGCACCATCTGGATGTCTGCAAAGCCTGCGAACTTGATGCGGGGCAGCATGGTCATTTCTTCATGGGTAATCATGCTGCGGATGACGGTGGCATTATAGAGTATGCCCGACTGCGCCGACTGGCGGAGCACCTCGTTGAGGTCGGCACTCCACACGGTGAGTCCATAACCGCAAAGCACCTCGTCGCAGAGTGCCGGCGACTCGTCGTCACCCACTGGAGGTAGCTGTGCCGTGTCGCCGATGAGGAGCAGGCGGCAGTTACGCCCGCCATAGACATATTGTATCAAGTCGTCAAGCAGACAGCCACTGCCGAAGGAGAGGTCGGAGTATCCGTAATTGGAAATCATGGAAGCCTCGTCGATCACGAACAGCGTGTCTTGGTTCAAGTTGTCATTGAGGTTGAATGAGGTCGTCTCGCCTGCGAATGTCTTCTGCCGGTAAATCTTGCGGTGGATGGTAAATGCGCTGTGTCCGGCATTCAGGGCGAACACTTTGGCGGCACGTCCCGTAGGAGCGAGGAGCACCACCTTCTGTTTCATCGTTGCCAAGGCACGCACCAGCGCCCCGGCAAGCGTGGTCTTGCCCGTACCTGCTGAGCCCCGCAAGATCATTGCCGCATGGTCTTCGCGTGAAGAGAAGAACTCGGCAAACGTCTTGATGGCACGTGCCTGTTCCTCTGTCGGTGCGAAAGCGAACTGGCTAACCACCTGGTATGTGATTTCGTCTGACAGCATCTTTTCTACGTTTTCCTATGTTACGTGGATTTTTTTCCGTAACTTTGCAAAGTTACATCAATTAAGTGGAACAGCGAACTAAATGAAGAACAATTACATATTGGTGGCTTGCCTTGCCGTATTGCTCACCCTTGTTTCATTCAGCATATACAGTCCGATCCGCTTCGACAGGCAGCAAGCACTCCGCGAACGTGCCGTTAAATCCCGCTTGTTGCAGATTCGGCTTGCCGAAGAGAAATACAAGCGCCATGCAGGCGTCTATACTGCCAACTGGCAGACGCTCGTCAAGCAGGGCTTTCTCGCCGATTCACTCCAGTATATCCCGTTTGCCGGACACAAGAAATTCGACCTTTCCGCCGATGTAAAGATAGGAAAGTCGGGACGGCAGTTGCCGGTCATGGAGTGTGGGGCGAACTATTCAGACTACCTCAACGGTCTGGATGCCGACGAGATATCCGCCCTTATCGAGGAAGCCAACAACGCTGGCCGCTATCCAGGACTTAAATTTGGAGACATCATAACACCGAACAACAATGCAGGAAACTGGGAATAACAACACCACACCGCGTCTGAAAAACAGGCTTGTCGTCCGCACGAGCCGCTTTTCCATGTCTTTTTCCGTGGCAGACCCACAAGCCGAAAACCAGATTGTCTACCATCCGTATGCGCTGAAAAGCGGCATCTCGGCTGCCGCCAATCTGCGTGAGGCTTTCGGTGAAGTGGACTTGCTGAACGAAGGCTACCAGCGTGCCCGCCTCTTGCTCGACACGCCTGTGATGCTGCAGCCTCTCGAAACGTTCAAGGAGGGGCAGGCGGAAGCCCTCTACCATTACACCTTCAAGGGGCACGATAACGAGACTGTGATGAACAAGCCGATGCCCGAGCAAAACGCGGTGGCTTCGTTTGGCGTGAACCGCGACCTCAAGTTGGTGCTCGACGACCATTTCCCTGACCTGCGCATATCGCCAGTCTCGCTTCCGGCATGGAACTTCTTCTATCGCCGCAGCTTCAACGGTCCTTGGAAAAAGCTCTTCGGCTACTTTCACGACCGCAAGCTCGACATTGTATGTTTCCAGAAAAACCGCTTCAAGTTTGCCAACACCTATGAAACGGAGAGTGCACGCGATGCCGTCTACTTCCTACTCTACGTGTGGAAACAGTTGGGCATGGATGCCGAACGCGACGAGTTGCACATCGCAGGCAACACTCCACAGAGCGAGTGGCTGATGAACAGTCTGCGCAAATACGTGCAAAAGGCGTTCGTCGTGAACCCGTCGGCAGAGTTCAACCGTGCTCCCATCACCCAAATCAAGGAACTTCCGTTCGATTTGCTCACCACTTTCGTGTGCAAGTAGAACGCCCAGCATATCAAAAAATGAGGATTATCACAGGATTATACAAGGGGCGCCGTTTCGATGTGCCCCGTTCGTTCAAGGCTCGACCTACGACCGACTTTGCCAAAGAGAACATCTTTAATGTGATGAGTGGGCACTTCGACTTTGAAGAAACCATGGCACTCGACCTGTTTGCCGGCACGGGCAGCATCTCGCTTGAGCTGTTGTCGCGCGGTTGCCGCGAGGTGATCAGCGTGGAAGCCGACCGCGACCATGCTGGGTTCATACGCGATTGTGTGAAGAAGTTGGGGGTTGACAACGACATCATCATCCGCGGCGATGTGTTCAGGTTTCTGAAGACGTGCCGTCAGAAGTTCGACTTCATCTTTGCCGACCCGCCCTACGCACTCAAGGAGTTGCCCACCATCCCCGATATCATATTCTCCAAGGAATTGCTCAACGAAGGCGGATACTTTGTCTTCGAGCATGGCAAGGATCACCAGTTCACGGAACATCCCCACTTTGTGGAGCACCGTTCCTACGGAAGTGTGAACTTCAGCATCTTCAAATAAACCATCTACCACAATAACTGATGAAGCGGTTGCCGGAAGTCCGACAACCGCTTTCGCTTTTAGTTAGGTATACATTATTATATTATTCGTTTCCAGTATACTGTCCCATGAACAGGATGGCGCCCGTGTGGCTCTCGGTGATGAGATAAAGGAACGGACGGTCGCAATGGAAGTTCACCGACTTGGGCTCAGGCCCCGGTGCAGCACAACGCATCACCATTGCGGCAGTCACTGCGGCAGCCTTCGTGCCTTCTTCCGTCACCTCGATCTTGGCTTTCTGGAGCATCTTCGACACATAGAACGAACCTTCTGCCATCTTGCTGAAGTCAGCCTTGCCTGGTGAGAAGATACTGGAGGCACCCAGTGCAGAGATGATTTCGTTGAGCGAGAGCTTGGTCTCCGTGGTAAAGCGGGGCAGTTTCACGTCCACCTTACATTCCTCCGTCTGGCGTGTCAGCGTCTGCAAACTGTCTACATCCATACCCTTGAACACGTCCGCAATGCTCTTGTCTTCATTGGGAAGGACAATATTCATCTGATAACTGCCGTTTCCGTAGGGCAGGCTGAGCACGGCACACAGATCGTTGGAGACATATTCATAGTTGGCTTTGCGGTGCATCATCTTCACCTGCTGTATGTTGCGCGTATAACCGCGAAAGTTTTCGGTCTGTGTACGATCCTTGTTGAACTTGTCCGCCCAAGCACCGTTGAAGAAGATGGCATTCAGCAAATAGGACATGGCGGTGGGTTCCACCTGGTCTATGATTTGGGGTATCATGCCGTCCGTGTGCTTCTTGCACCACCCGTTGATGGTTTCCAGTGCCTTTGCACTGCTGAAATCAAGTTTCTCCACACCCGCATCAAAGTTGGTCTCCACTCCCTTGACGAAATCCTTCTTCAATGTTTCATTCTTGTTCACGGCGATATAGTTGGCAATGCGTAGCTCCGTAGAGGGGTCTGCCTTGGCAGCGTTCGCCATCATTGCCTTGCAGAAAGCGTTGATATCCTCCACGGTAGTTTCCTCCCAACCGAGCGTGTTCAGTATCTCGCTGCGCGTTTCGCCGTCGGATCCATTGGCGAGCATGCCCATCAGATAGGTTATGCTCACAGGCGAGACCACCTTGCTGTCTTGTTGCGACACCTTCTTGAACAGGCTCCAGGCAAACTCGTTGTTCTTGGCGACCATATCTGTGGTCGACGGCTGACTGAAGAACTGGTCAAATTCCATATCCGGGTCGGGTCTGGCAGCGATTCCGCTGTCCGCCTTCTTGCTCGAAGAGCACGCCATCATCAGCGACGCCATGCCCGCAAGGGCTGCGCATTTCATTGTCTTGTTCATCGTTTCTTACGTTTAATTGTTCATAGAAGAAACGGGAAATGCGTCCTTTCCTTGCACGGGGTGCGCCTGTTTAAACGATTTTAACCTTTCCGCGTAGGGTGTTCCGTATTTCGGGTAAACCTATCCGTAATTTGTTCACCTTATATATAATAGGAATGGCGTAACTTTGCAACCGGAAACCAACAAGAAAACATATGAAGTATTTGCAACAAATCCATTCACCGCAAGACGTGAAGAAACTCTCTATGGAGCAACTGCGCCACCTTGCCGACGAGATCAGGCAAGGTGTGCTCCTTCGCGACAGCAACATCGGTGGCCACGTAGGTCCCAACTTGGGCGTCGTGGAGGCAACCATCGCCATGCACTACGTGTTCGATGCACCGAAAGACAAGTTTGTGTTCGACGTTTCTCACCAGAGTTATCCCCACAAAATGCTCACCGGACGTGCCTTCGGCTATACAGATGAAAAGCGCATGACGGAGGTTTCGGGCTACAGCAGCCCTGCCGAATCGCCCGAATACGACACGTTTGAATTGGGCCACACCTCCACTTCCATCTCGCTTGCCACCGGTTTGCAGAAGGCGCGCGATATCAAAGGCACCGACGAACGGATCGTGGCGCTTATCGGCGACGGATCGCTGAGTGGCGGCGAAGCACTCGAAGGACTCGACGAGGCAGGCGAACTGGGCACGGGCATCATCATCATCGTGAACGACAACGAGATGTCTATCGCCGAGAACCATGGCGGGTTGTATAAAAATCTCGAACTGTTGCGCCGCACGAACGGTACGGCAGAGTGCAACCTGTTCAAGGCGATGGGACTCGACTACGTGTATGTGGCAGACGGCAACAATGTGGAACTGCTCATCCAGACGCTGGAGAGCGTGAAGGACACCACACGCCCCGTGGTCGTCCACATACACACGCTCAAGGGTAAAGGCTATGCGCCGGCAGAAGCCGACAAAGAGCACTGGCACTGGAGCATGCCGTTCGACATCGCCACGGGAAAGCCTAAAAACACGTCGGACAACGAGGACTACGGCGAGCTGACAGGAGCATTTCTGCTGAAGGAGATGAAACGTGACCAGCATCTCGTTGCCGTCACCTCGGGCACACCTACCGTAGCAGGATTCTTCCGCAACCGCCGTGAGGAAGCGGGCAGTCAATTCGTCGACGTGGGCATTGCAGAAGAGCAGGCTGTGGCAATGATTTCGGGCATGGCAAAGGGCGGCATACGACCGGTATACAATGTCTACAGCACCTTCATCCAGCGCACCTACGACCAGATAGCGCAAGACTTGTGCATCAACGGCAACCCTGCGCTCATCAACGTGTTCCTCGGTTCGGTGTTCGGTCTGAACGACATCACCCACATCGGGTTTTATGACATCCCCATGCTGAGCAACATTCCCAACCTCGTCTACCTCGCCCCAACCTGTTGGGAAGAGTATCTCGCCATGATGAAATGGGGCATACGGCAGACCGCTCACCCCGTGGCAATCCGTGTGCCGGGCGGTGCTGTCACCCATAGCGACAGGACTTTCGATGAAGACTACAGCATGCTCGACCGCTTCGAGATGACACGCAAGGGTACCGGCATTGCCATCATCGCCCTCGGAGCGTTCTATGCATTGGGCAAAAAACTGGCAGATGCCATCAAGGAGAAGCACGGCATCAACGCCACACTCATCAACCCACGCTTCATCACCGGTCTCGACAGCGACATGCTCCATGCACTCAAGGCTGACCACCACACCGTAGTGACGCTCGAAGACGGTGCCCTGGAGGGCGGATTCGGAGAGAAAATAGCTCGTTTCTATGGTGCCACCGACATAAAGACCCACTGCTTCGGCGTGAAGAAGGGACTCTACGACCGGTATGACTACACCCAGATGCTCCGTGACAACCACCTCACCGTCGAGCAGATGATGGAGGACATCAACCTATAGGCGCTGCCACAGACCACACACACTATACCTAAACTAAAGGCGTTGCCCCCACAGGAGCAACGCCTTTAGTTTATTCTTCTTTCTCTATATCTTCATTTTTTCACTTGCCCTTGTACCTTTCACGGTATTCCTTGGGCGACATGCCGGCATACTTCTTGAAATACTTTCCGAAGAACGACTGGGTGCTGAAGCTGAGGCTTGCCGATATCTCCTTAATCGATTTGTTACCGTATTTCAGCTCTTGCTTTGCCTCGTTGATGACGAGATCGATGATCCACTGCAATGCCGGCTTGCCCGTTTTCTGCTTCACCACGGTCGACAAATAGCTCGGCGAGACGCACATGCAGGCAGCATAGTACATCACCTCACGGTGCTCTCTGTAGCTGTTGAACACCTCAACGATAAACTGGTATACGAAAGCGTCGGCACGGTCGTTATAGTTCGTCGACGGGGAGATATGATCGAGACAGATGTCGAGCATTCTGAGCACCATCGCACGGAACTCCACGAGCATAAACTCATGAGCCACGCGCATCTTCATGGCACTCTGTCCGACCAACTGCGCATATTCGATGCGCTGCACCAGTCTGCGTGCACTCGCTTCCATTTCGGCGTAACGCTCATCGCTGAGGTGCATCAAAGGATTCTCACGGAAGTATAACTGGCTGTTCACATCGAGGATATCCTTGACGATAGGGAACATGACAGCCGATTTGGCTTCCATGACGAAGCCATGGAAATCATCGCTTACGTCTATGAGATGCATAAACATAAACGCGTTGACAAACAGCATGTCATTGTTCTGAATAACGATTTCGCGGTCGTTCAAATTGACTTTCATCTCGCCCGCGTCGCATAAAACAATAGCCATGGTGCCCCAATCATGGTGGGGCAGTGTTCTCCTGAATGCGTCCTTGTTCAATCTGCCTACTTTTATTTCCCGGCATGACAAGGGCTCTCGTGTTAGATTTTCCATATAACCGTTTCGATTTATCCAACAAAATTAGTGTTTATCAAAATACGAACAAAACTTTTTAATAATTTATATCTTTTGATGAAGAGAATTGAACAATAAGAAATCATTATTGACCTCACGTTCCTGCAATATCGAGGAAAAAGTGTAACTTTGCACCTATGGCAATATTTCATCCTCTACATAGCTCACTCACAGCCCCCGAACGGTTCACCTACCCCTTCCACTACGTGCCTCATCCGCTCGCACTGCAAGCCTGCAAGGAGCTGCAACAGTATATTTCCAACCAGAAGGAATGGGCGGAGGAACTGGCAAACGGCAAGATGTTCGGCGTGCTGGTGGCAAGAGACGACCGGGGACAGATGGGGTTCTTGGCTGCCTACTCGGGACTGCTCGACGGCAGCAACAATCTTGACTACTTCGTTCCTGCCGTCTTCGACCTACTGAAGGACGGCGGTGAGTTCAAGCGGGCGGAACATCTGCTCGATGAACAGAACCGCATCATTGCTGAAATGGAACATTCTGAAGAACGCCACACCCTCATGAGCGAGACGGAACACATCCGGAAGCAATGGGACGACCGAATGAAGGCTTTCCGACAGCAGATGGCTGACGACAAGAAGAAGCGCGACTTGCGTCGTAAACAGGGCAACCTGACAGAGGAGGACTCTGCCGAACTGATCCGGCAGAGCCAATATCAAAAGGCGGAACTGAGACGACTCCGCCAGGCTGCGCAAGAGGCTGTGGGCGTCTACGAGACACGGTTGGAACAGTGGGCACACGACATAGACCAACGGAAGACGATGCGCAAGGAGTTCTCCAACCGCGTGCAGCGCGACCTATTCAAGTGCTATCGGCTACTCAACGCCCGTGGCGAGATGCGCACTGTGGCAGACATCTTCGAGCACGATATGCATGCCATCCCTCCATCAGGCACAGGCGAATGTTGTGCACCCAAACTGCTGCAATGGGCATACAGCCACCAATTGCATCCCGTCTGTATGGCAGAGTTCTGGTGGGGGCGCTCGCCCAAGACCGAGGTTCGCCATCACTTGCATTTCTATCCTGCCTGCCGCAGCAAATGCAAACCTTTACTCGAATTCATGCTCCAAGGTCTTGATGTAGACAGTAATCCGCTTGCCTCCGACCCGCACGCTCTCCAACCGGAGATTATCCTTGAAGACGAGTGGCTCGCCGTGGTATCGAAGCCTTGTGGCATGCTCTCCGTGCCTGGCAAAGACGACCGGTCATCGGTGCTCGCATGGGCACAGAAGCAGTGGCCCGAAGCTGACGGACCGCTCCTTGTGCACCGACTCGACATGGACACCTCGGGGTTGCTGCTCATCGCAAAGAGCAAGAAGATACACGAAGTGTTGCAAGCCGAATTTATCAACCGCGAGGTAAAGAAGCGCTACACGGCAGTGCTCGCCGGCACGCTCTCCCCTGGTACGAAGCGTAGCGGCACCATTCATCTTCCTTTGCGCCCCGACCTCAACGACCGCCCTCGTCAGTTGGTAGATTCTGTCTATGGGAAACAGGCCATCACGAGTTATCGGGTATTGGCAGATAACGGCAGAGAAATGCTCGTGGCACTTTATCCTCACACAGGGCGCACACACCAGTTGCGTGTTCATTGTGCCTGCCACGACGGACTTAACTGTCCCATCAAGGGTGACCCAATCTATGGAAAGCCTGCCGACCGCATGTATCTGCACGCTGAAGAACTGCGCTTCCTGCATCCCGTAACGGGCGAGCCTATCATCGTGAAAGCCCCTACCCCATTCACCATATCCCCGCATCGACCTTAGCGCATATGAAGCGCATATCGAAGCACAAATGTATCGCATACGAAGCACAAATGTAGTAGTCGACGCGTCCCCGCGTTGACCCAAAGGCAGATGAATGGCGTGACAAGC
>CAVJZZ010000033.1:0-28096 GCA_963654295.1 Lachnospiraceae bacterium
GATGCACCAGTCCTTGATGTTTTCGAGCCAGTGGCGGTAGGTGTTCTTGTATTTCGGAGGATAGAACTGTATGTCGTCGTCCATCACGGGAGCGAGGGCGATGTCAGCGAAGTGCTGCATCTTGAGGAACCACTGGGTGGAGAGTTTTGGCTCGATGGGCACGTTGGTGCGCTCAGAGAAGCCCACCTTGTTGTTGTAGTCGTCCACCTTTTCCATGAGTCCGGCCTTCTCCAGGTCTACGGCAATCTGCTTGCGCACATCCATGCGGTCCATGCCCACATACATGCCGGCAGCCTCGCTGATGGTACCATTGTCGTTGAAGATGTCGATGGTCTCCAGACCGTGCTTCAGTCCGAGGGCGTGGTCGTTGATATCGTGTGCAGGCGTCACCTTCAGACATCCCGTACCGAATTCGATATCCACATATCCGTCCTCGATGACGGGTATCTCGCGGCCCACGAGCGGCACGATGACGTGCTTGCCTTTGAGCCAGGTGTTCTTCACGTCGTCGGGATTGATACACATGGCAGAGTCGCCCATGATGGTTTCAGGGCGTGTGGTTGCCACCACGGCATAGAATCCCTTGTCGTCCTTATGCATCACGTTTCCCTCATCCACCTGCTTGCAGTCGTTTTCCACGACACGGTATTTCAGATAGTATAGCTTCGAGTGCTCGTCTTTATAGATCACCTCTTCGTCAGAAAGGGCTGTCTGTGCTTTCGGATCCCAGTTGACCATGCGTACGCCACGATAGATGAGTCCTTTGCGATAGAGATCGCAGAATACCTTGATGACTCCTTCGGAACGCACCTCATCCATGGTGAATGCCGTGCGGTCCCAGTCGCAGCTTGCACCCAGGCGGCGCAACTGCTTGAGGATGATGCCTCCGTGCTCGTTGGTCCAGTCCCAAGCGTGCTTGAGGAACTCGTCGCGGGTCAGGTCGGTCTTCTTGATGCCCTCCTGTGCCAACTTGTTCACCACCTTGGCTTCGGTGGCGATAGAGGCGTGGTCGGTGCCGGGCACCCAGCAGGCGTTCTTGCCTTCCATGCGTGCGCGGCGCACCAGGATGTCTTGGATTGTATTGTTGAGCATGTGGCCCATGTGGAGCACGCCGGTCACGTTTGGCGGTGGAATGACGACGGTGTATGGTTCACGACCGTCGGGTTTGCTACTGAACAGCTTGTTGTCAAGCCAGTACTGATACCATTTCGACTCCACTTCTTTTGGGTCATACTTACTTGCTAATTCCATGATTATCTTGTTTTATTCCTATGTTTACATTAAAAACGGTGCAAAGTTACTTAAAATCCACGGAAAAGATGTATATTTGCATCATTAATTGATGTAATTATGCATACAAGAGAAGAAAAACTGGAAGCGTTCGGACGCCTGCTCGACGTTTTGGACGACCTCCGCGAGAAGTGCCCTTGGGACAGGAAACAGACCAACGAGAGTCTTCGCCCCAATACGATAGAGGAAGTGTATGAACTTTGCGATGCGCTGATGAAGGGCGACCGCAAGAATACGTGCAAGGAATTGGGCGATGTGCTGGAGCATGTCATCTTCTATTCCATCATCGGAAGCGAGACCAACGACTTCGATATCGCCGATGTGTGCAACAAGGAGGCAGACAAACTCATCTTCCGTCATCCCCACATCTATGGCGGACAGCAGGCAGACTCGGCAGAGCAGGTGCTTCAGACTTGGGAGCAGATCAAGCTCAAGGAGAAAGACGGCAACACCCGCGTGCTCTCTGGCGTACCCGAGGCGCTGCCCAGCATGATCAAGGCATACCGCATGCAAGACAAGGCACGCAACGTGGGCTTCGACTGGAAGGACAAGGACGACGTGTGGGACAAGGTGCGCGAGGAACTGGACGAGTTGGAAGTGGAACTCAAGAAGGGCGACAAAGACAAGTCTACCCGCGAGTTGGGCGATTTCCTTTTCAGCGTCATCAATGCCGCCCGGCTCTATCACCTTAATCCCGACAATGCCCTGGAGCTGACCAACAGCAAGTTCCGCCGCCGCTTCAACTACGTGGAAGACCATTCCATCAAGGCGGGCAAGCCGCTTACGGAGATGACGCTTGAAGAGATGGACCGCTTGTGGGATGAGGCAAAGAAGCAAGAAACCAACGGATAAAACGAGAAAGAATGAAAAGACACATGATATTCATGGCAATGGCTGCTCTGTTTATGACAGCCTGCCACAACGGAAAGACCCAACAGGCACCCGACAGCGACTCTACGCAGACCGCTCTCCAGGAAGACGGCGACAGCACGGTCTATGGCTTGTGCGGTGAGGGGACAGCCATGCACACCCTGCAACTTGTGCAGGCGAGCGGCGACACGATCAACTATCTCATCGATGCCGATGTGCAGACCGATGTGCAGGGTGGACTGATGGTGGGCGACCGCCTTGCCGTGCTCGGCGGAAAGAATGTCGACGGTGAGAACGAGGCGAAGACGGTCATCAACCTCACCACACTGGTGGGCAAGTGGACCAGTATCGACAAGAACTTCGAAATCCAGGAAGGTGGCGTGGTGCAGTCGTTTGTCAAAGCCGAAAGCCATCCTTACACCTCTTGGCGTATCTACAACGGAAAACTCCTCCTCAATGCAGACACCTTCAAGATAGATGTGCTTGGAGCCGACTCGCTCTATTTGGAAAACAAGGCGGGCATCTTTGCCTATAAGCGCCAGAAGTAGAACGGACTGCACACCATGGATACTTTCAAAGTTCATATACTCGGTTGCGGCAGTGCCTTGCCTACCCTTCGCCATTATGCCTCGTCGCAAGTGGTCGAAGTGAGAGGAAAGCAGTTTATGGTCGATTGCGGCGAGGGCACGCAGATACAGTTGCGCCGCTCTCGCATCCGCTTCACGAAGATTGGTGCCGTGTTTATCTCCCATCTGCACGGCGACCATTGCTTCGGGCTCATCGGCATGATTTCCACTTTCGGCATGCTCGGACGCACCGCCACCCTCCGTGTCTACGCTCCTAAAGAGCTGGGACCCATGCTCGACAATATGATCCAGCTCTTCTGCCAGGGACTTGATTTCAAGGTGGATTTCCACCCCGTCGATACCACCCGGCAGGAAGTGGTGTATGAAGACCGGAGTCTCACCGTGGAGACCATCCCCCTGCAGCACCGTGTGCCCTGCTGCGGCTACTTGTTCCGCGAGCGCCCCACGTTGCCTCACATACGCCGCGACATGATCGACTGCTTCGAAATACCTGTCAGTCAGATACAGAACATCAAGAATGGGGCAGGCTGGACTACACCCGATGGCGTGTTCATCTCCCATGAACGGTTGACCGTGCCTGCAGAGAAGCCCCGTTCCTATGCCTATTGCTCCGACACGCGCTATATGCCCGACCTCTGTCAGGTGGTCGAGGGGGTGAGCACCCTCTATCATGAAAGCACATACCATAGCCGCGACATCGCCCGCGCCAAACTCTATCATCACAGCACGGCAGCCCAGGCTGCCATGGTGGCGCGTGATGCCCATGTGGGCAAACTCTTGCTCGGTCATTATTCCGCCCGCTACGACAACGAGAAGGAGTTGCTTGACGATGCCCGTGCTGTATTTCCCGAAAGTTATCTCTCGGACGAAGGAAAGGTGTTTGACGTATAAAAGAAGCGTCAAACACCTTTTCCCGTTCATACACACATATTTATAAATACAAGAACATGAAGAAAAACATCCTGACGGCAGCCTTGCTTGCCGCCTCTCTATTGCCTTCTACGGCACAGGAACGCCCCTTGTGGCTTCGTCACTGCGCCATCTCGCCCGACGGCAAGACCATAGCTTTCTCTTACCAGGGTGATCTGTTCACTGTCCCCGTCAGCGGAGGACGTGCCCAGCAGCTCACCACCAATCCTGCCTACGACTCCTATCCAGTGTGGAGTCCCGACGGCAAGCACATTGCCTTTGCATCTGCCCGCAAAGGGAGTCTCGACGTGTGGGTAATCGACCGCAACGGTGGTTCGCCCCGTCGGCTCACCACCCATAGCGGCAAGGAACTGCCGGTGGCTTTCCTCAACGACACTACCGTTCTTTATACGGCAGCGGTGATGCCTACGGCGCAGTCCAACTTCTTTGCCAACTCCGACTACCACCAGGTCTACCGTGTGGGCATCCATGGCGGACGCTCCCGTCTCTATTCCGGACTCAACATGGAAGCCTTGGCTTTCAACTCCCATGGCGACTTGCTCTATCAGGACAAGAAAGGCTATGAAGACCCGTGGCGCAAGCACCACCAGTCGCCCATTGCGCGTGACATCTGGTTGTGCCAAGGTGGCAAATACCGCCGGCTGACGCAGTTTGCCGGTGAAGACCGTAATCCCGTGTGGAGCAACGACGGCAACTCGTTCTACTATCTCAGCGAGAAGTTGGGATCGTTCAATGTCTACAAGCGCAGCGTGGCGGGTGGCGACGAACGCCAACTGACGCATTTTGAGAAGAACCCCGTACGCTTCCTGTCCGTGGCAACCGATGGTACACTGTGCTTCGGCTACGACGGCGAACTCTATACCATGCGTGAGGGCGGGAAACCCAAGCGTGTTTCTGTGGAGATCGTGACCGACAACACCCCCGACGATGTGGTGCGGCGCATCTACCGCAACGGTGCTACCGAGATGAAGGTGTCGCCCAACGGCAAGGAGGTGGCATTCGTCCTCCACGGCGATGTGTATGTCACCTCGTTGGACTATACCACCACTAAGCGCATCACGGATACGCCCGAGCAGGAGCGGTCTGTCGATTTCTCGCCCGACGGTAGAAGCATCGTCTATGCTTCAGAGCGCGACGGCGTGTGGCAGATCTATCTTTCGCACATCAAGAATGTTGGCGAGAAACTGTTTACCTATGCCACAGAACTGACCGAGGAGAAACTCACCGACACGAAGCAGACCTCGTTCCAACCCTTGTTCTCGCCCGATGGAAAGAGTGTGGCGTTTCTTGAAGACCGCGGCACGCTGAAGGCTGTCGACGTGGACACGCGCCTGACACGTACGCTGATGGATGGCAAGTATATCTACTCCTACAGCGATGGCGACGTCGACTATTCATGGAGTCCCGACAGCCGGTGGTTGCTGTCAAGCTACATAGGGCGTGGCGGCTGGCAGAGCGATGATATTGCACTGGTCAGCGCATCGGGCAATGGCGAGATACACAACCTGACCAATAGCGGCTATAAGGACAGCAACGGCAAATGGGTGCTTGGCGGCAAGGCAATGCTCTTCTCGAGCGACCGCGCTGGCTATCGCAGTCATGGCAGTTGGGGAGCCGAGCAGGATGTCTACCTGATGTTCTTCGACCAGGATGCCTACGACCGCTTCCGTCTGAGCAAGGAAGAGCGTGAACGCTTCGATGAGGACCGGAAGGCGAAGGCAGACGAGGAGAAGGAAAAGAAGGACGAGAAGGCAAAGGACAAGTCGAAAGACAAGAAGAAGGACGACAAGAAGGACAAGGGCAAGGAAGAGAAACCTGCAGAGAAGAAGCCGGAACCCTTGAAACTCGACCTTGATAATTGCCGTGACCGCATCGTTCGCCTCACTGTCAACTCGTCGCGTCTTGGCGATGCCGTGCTCAGCAACGATGGTAATGTGCTCTACTACCAGGCTTCGTTCGAGGGTGGGGCAGACTTGTGGAAGCACGACCTCGTGGAGAACCGCACCGAGATTGTGATGAAGAACGTGGGCAACGGCTCGTTGCAGGCAGACAAAGACTTCAAGTCGCTCTATCTCCTGTCGGGCGGAAGCATCAAGAAACTTGACCTCGGCTCGCGGTCGATGAAGCAGATCGCCTACGAGGCACCTGCCAACTATCGCCCGCTCAAGGAACGTCAGTATATGTTCGACCATGTGTGGCGCCAGGTGAAGGACAAATTCTATGACCCCAAGCTCCATGGTGTTGACTGGACGGGCTACCGCAAGGTCTACGAGCGCTATCTTCCATACATCACCAACAATTATGACTATGCCGAGATGCTCAGCGAGATGCTCGGCGAGTTGAACGCCTCCCACACGGGCGGACGCTATTTTGCACCCGGTGCATCCATGCAGACTGCCAACCTCGGACTGTTCTTCGACGACAGTTACACAGGTGACGGATTGCGCGTGGCGGAAGTGGTGAAGCGTGGTCCCTTTGCCGTGCGCAACACGGGTGTCACCCCGGGATGTATCATCGAGAAGATAGAAGGCGAAAAGATAGGAAGCAATACCGACTACTATCCGATGCTCGACGGCAAGGCAAACAAGACCGTGCGCGTGTCGGTGTATAACCCGAAGACCAAGAAACGTTTCGATGTATCGGTCAAGGCGATAGGTACGGAGGTGCTCAACGACTTGCTCTATCGGCGTTGGGTAGACCGTAATCGCGCGATGGTCGACAGCTTGTCGCACGGTCGGTTGGCGTATGTTCACGTGAAGGCGATGAACAGTGAGAGCTTCCGCACCGTCTACAATGATCTGCTCAACGACACCAACCGCAACCGCGAGGCAGTTATCGTGGACGAACGCCACAACGGAGGTGGGTGGTTGCACGACGACCTCTGCACATTGTTGAATGGTAAGCAGTATCAAACGTTTGTGCCTCATGGCAAGACGGTTGGCGTAGACCCGTTCAATAAGTGGACAAAACCATCGTGCGTGATGATCTGCGAAGACGACTACAGCAACGGGCATGGATTTCCGTGGGTATACAAGACGCTTGGCATCGGTAAACTGGTCGGTGCTCCTGTGGCAGGAACGATGACTGCCGTGTGGTGGGAACATCTTATCGACGGCAGCTTGGTGTTCGGCATCCCGCAAGTGGGCTGTCAGGGCATGGACGGTAAGTTTGGCGAGAACAACACCCTGCGTCCCGACGTGGAAGTATACAACACGCCGGAAGACTGCCTGCGCGGTCATGATGAACAACTCAAGGTTGCTGTCCGCGAGATGCTCAAGCAACTGGACGCCAAGAAATAACAGATTTCCCCTGCTCATGTGTGATGCCCCGCCATTGCCATCGGGCATCACACATGGGCAGGGGAAACTGTAAACTTCATCGCAATGAATTCACAAATTCATTGAAGCAGACATGAAAACCCATTGAGACCTATTTAAAACTACTTCGCCAAGCTTTTATTTAGTTAAATATAAGTTGTATTTAATCAAATATAAGTTGTATTTACAGAAATCCAACTTGTATTTAGTAAAAGTAAGTAGGCTTCGACGGGTTTTATAGTTGCCTATATATATAATGTATACGGCTCTTTCTGCAGTTTCAACCTCTTTCTCTGATGAGTGATGAAAGGCCAAAAGGAATTTTATCCATAGTGTGGGTGAAATCACATATAGTCCGTATAATTATACGACAAAAGTAAGTGAAATGATTATTTTAGGTGTCATTTTGAAATTTCATATGTACGATTGTTTACTTTTGGAAAGTTTTTCTTATCTTTGCACACGAACTTATCAATTAAAAGGATGAATATGATATTGGATATTGAAATGTTGCGTGCTTTCTACGCTAACTATCAGCAGAATGTAGGCCAAGCGAAAGAAGTGTTGAAGCGTCCGCTCACTTATGCGGAAAAAGTGTTGTATTCTCATCTTTATGATCCCGCCCAGATGCGTCCGTTCAAGCGCGGTGTAGACTATGTGGACTTCCGTCCCAACCGCGTGGCGATGCAGGATGCCACGGCACAGATGGCATTGTTGCAGTTTATGAATGCCGGAAAGGATCGCGTAGCCGTACCTGCCACCGTGCACTGCGACCACCTGATCAGAGCCGATGTAGGCGCTACAGAAGATTTGCCCAACGCTTGTCAGACCAACAAGGAGGTTTATGACTTCTTGCGTTCAGTATCCCAGAAATATCATATTGGCTTTTGGGGACCTGGAGCAGGCATTATCCATCAGGTGGTCTTGGAGAACTATGCGTTCCCCGGCGGCATGATGGTGGGAACCGATTCCCATACGCCCAACGCGGGCGGTTTGGGTATGGTCGCTGTCGGCGTGGGCGGTGCTGACGCTGTCGATGTGCTGACGGCACAGCCCTGGGAACTGAAGATGCCGCGCCTTATCGGTGTGAAACTCTCCGGCAAGTTGAGCGGTTGGGCGACGCCGAAGGACGTGATCCTCGAAATCCTGGGTATCCTCACCGTGAAGGGAGGCACCAATGCCATTTTGGAATACTTCGGTGACGGACTCGCTTCTATCTCGACCACCGGCAAGGCGACCATCTGTAACATGGGTGCCGAACTCGGTGCCACATGCAGCATCTTCCCCTACGACACCAATACCGACCAGTATCTGCGCCAGACAGGGCGTGTAGAGGTGGCTGTGATGGCCCGTCAAAATGCGGCAGAACTGCGTGCTGACGATGAAGTGTATGCACATCCCGAAGCCTACTACGACACGATTGTGGAGATAGACCTCAGCAAGGTGGAGCCTCATCTGAACGGTCCCTTCACGCCCGATGCTGCCACACCCATCTCGCACATGAAAGCCAAGGGTGTAGCCAATGACTATCCGATGGCGGTAGAGGTGGGACTGATCGGTTCCTGCACCAACTCGTCCTACGAAGACCTGTGCCGTGCAGCATCGGTGGCACGCCAGGCTGCCGAGAAGAATATCAAGGTGAAAGGCCAGCTCATCATCAATCCGGGATCGGAACAGATACGCTACACGGCAGAGCGCGATGGCATCCTCGACGATTTCAAGAAGATCGGAGCGGTGATTATGACCAATGCCTGCGGTCCGTGTATCGGACAGTGGAAGCGTCACACCGATGACAACAACCGCAAGAACGCCATCGTGACCTCGTTCAACCGCAACTTCCGCCGCCGTGCTGACGGCAATCCCAATACCTATGCCTTTATCGGCAGTCCTGAACTGACTACGGCACTCGCCATTGCAGGACGGCTCGATTTCAATCCCGCCACCGACAAACTCGTCAACGAGGACGGTGAGAGCGTTTTGCTCGACGCACCTACCGGCTATGTGTTCCCCCCAAAAGGTTTCGCCGTAGAAGACAAGGGCTTCATTGCACCGTCTGATGACAATGCCAGTGTGGAAGTGGTGATCAGTCCGGAAAGTAACCGACTGCAGAAGCTCCAGCCTTTCACACCATGGGACGGAAAAGACTTGGTCGACATGCCGTTGCTGATCAAGACGGAGGGAAAGTGTACCACCGACCACATCTCAATGGCAGGACCCTGGCTGAAGTTCAGAGGACATCTGCAGAACATCTCCGACAACCTGCTGATGGGAGCTGTCAATGCTTTCAATGGTGAGTCCAATAAGGTGAAAAACCAGTTGACAGGCGACTACTGCGAAGTGTCGACGGCAGCCAAGGCATACAAGGCATACAAGGCAGAAGGCATCTCGTCGATAGTAGTGGCAGAAGACAATTATGGTGAAGGTTCTTCACGTGAACATGCAGCCATGGAACCACGCTTCCTCAACGTGCGCGTCATCCTGGCGAAGAGTTTTGCCCGCATCCATGAAACCAACCTTAAGAAACAAGGCATGCTGGCGCTCACCTTTGTAAATAAGACAGACTACAACCGTGTGTGCGAAGACGACCGCATCTCGGTAAAGGGATTTGCCGATTTCGCTCCCGGTTCCAAGTTTACCGTCGTGCTGAAGCATACCGACGGAAGTGAGGAAAGCTTTGAGGCAGAGCATACTTACAATCAAACGCAGATCAATTGGTTTAAGGCTGGTTCTGCACTCAATTATGTAAACAAATAGACGCAGCCTGTCATCATGATAGGGCCGACACATTAAAGAAGAAAGGAAAAGACAATGGCAAAGATAACAAAGCAAGACGGAAAACTGATCGTACCCGATGTAGCGACCATCCCCTTTATCGAAGGCGACGGCGTGGGAAGTGAAATCACACCAATATGCCAGAAGGTGGTAGATGCTGCCGTGGCAAAAGCCTATGACGGCAAGCGCAAGATCGAATGGATGGAAGTGCTTGCAGGCGGCAAGGCACACGAAAAGACCGGCGAATGGTTGCCCCAGGCGACCCTTGACGCCTTCAGCGAATATCTCGTGGGCATCAAAGGACCGCTGATGACACCCGTAGGTGGAGGTATCCGTTCACTCAACGTAGCCCTTCGCCAGACTTTGGACTTGTATGTATGCCAGCGTCCCGTGCGCTATTTCCAAGGCATCGAGTCACCCGTGAAGCATCCTGAAAAGGTAGACATGTGCATCTTCCGTGAAAACACCGAAGACATCTATGCCGGCATCGAGTGGGAGACAGGCACACCAGAGGCTGAGAAGTTCTACCGCTTCATTTCCGAGGAGATGGGCGTGACGAAAGTGCGCTTCCCCGAAACTTCCTCGTTTGGTGTGAAGCCTGTGTCGCGCGAAGGCAGCGAACGACTCATCCGCAGCGCCATTGAGTATGCACTCGACCACAATTTGCCGTCGGTGACACTCGTGCACAAAGGCAACATCATGAAGTTTACCGAAGGCGGATTCAAGAAATGGGGCTACGAACTGGCTGAGCGCGAATACGGAGATGCCTTGAAGAGCGGCAAACTCGTTATGAAAGACTGCATCTGTGATGCTTTCCTCCAGAATGCCCTGCTCAAGCCACAGGACTACAGCGTGATAGCCACGATGAATCTCAACGGCGACTATGTGAGCGATATGCTTGCCGCTCAAGTGGGAGGAATCGGAATAGCTCCGGGTGCCAATATCAACTACCACACGGGTCATGCCATCTTTGAGGCTACTCACGGTATTGCCCCCGACATCGCCGGCAAGAACATTGTCAACCCGTGTTCTATTATCCTCTCGGCATCGATGATGCTTGACTATATGGGATGGAAAGAAGCTGCACAACTCATCGAAAAGCACATGGAACAACTCTTTGTGGAGGGTTATGCCACCGCAGACCTCGCCCGTTTCATGCAGAACGGCAAGCCATTGGGCACAAGTGAGTTCGGTGAGAAACTCGCAGCTGAACTTTAAGGATTAAAAGGAACGTATATGAAGAAAGAGTATTTGATATATAAACTGTCTGACGAGGTGAAGAACTCGTGCAAGATCGACAACGAACTGTTTGGCAAATATGGCGTGAAACGCGGACTTCGCAACGAAGACGGTACGGGTGTGCTCGTGGGTCTGACCAACATCGGTAATGTGGTGGGCTACCACCGCAACGAGGAAGGGAAGATGCAACCCACAGAAGGTCGCCTATATTATCGCGGCTACGAACTCGACGATCTGGTGTCGCCCCTGCTGAAAGAAAAGCGTTTTGGCTTCGAGGAGATAGCCTATCTTCTCTTGTCGGGAAAACTGCCCGACAAAGAGGAACTGTCTGCATTCAGCGAACTCATCAACGACAACATGTCGCTCGACCACCGTACGATTGTACATATCGTAGACCTCGAAGGCAGCAACATCATGAATATCCTGGCACGTTGCGTGCTTGAGATGTACACCTTCGACCCCAATCCCGACGATATCTCACGCGACAACCTGATGCGCCAGTCTATCGAGTTGATTGCCCGGTTCCCGACGATTATCGCCTATGCCTACAACATCTACCGCCACTCGGTACAGGGTAAGTCGCTCCATATCCGTCATCCGCACGAGAACTTCTCGATTGCAGAGAACTTCCTCTACATGCTCAAGCACAACGAATATACGGAACTGGATGCACGCATGCTCGACCTGCTGCTCATCATCCAGGCAGAGCACGGCGGTGGTAACAACTCTACGTTTACCGTGCGCGTGACCAGTTCTACCCGCACCGACACCTACTCATCCATCGCAGCAGGCATCGGTTCGCTGAAAGGTCCGCTCCATGGTGGTGCCAATATCAAGTGCATCAACATGTTCCACCACCTGAAGGAGCAGATCAAGGACTGGACAAGCATCGACGAGATCGACACCTATTTGAACCGTATGCTCAACAAGGAGGCTTACGACAAGTCAGGACTCATCTACGGTATCGGTCATGCCGTGTATACAATGAGCGATCCCCGTGCTGTCGAGCTGAAGAAGTTGGCTGGTGAACTGGCGAAGGAGAAGGGCAGAGAAGAGGAATACCAGTTCCTACGCCTGCTCGAACAGGAAGGCATCAAGTGTGTGTCGTCATTCCGAAAGACCAAGAAGCCGATCTGTGCCAATGTGGACTTCTATAGCGGGTTTATCTATGAGATGATCGGATTGCCTCAGGAAATCTATACACCGATATTCGCCATGGCACGTATCGTCGGTTGGACAGCCCACCGTATCGAGGAACTCAACTTCGACGGTCGCCGTATTATCCGCCCGGCATACAAGAACGTGCTGGATCAGAAAGAATACCGGTCGCTTGATGAAAGATAGTCCCGACGGATGAATGTGCGCAAAATGGAATATGCACGATAGACAGCGCTCATAGCTATTGTGGTAATGTAGTTATTCTGCAAGTGGTAACGACAAACCGTAAGAAACATCGTAAAAAAAGTAATAATTTATTTGTTACTTTCGTTTGTTATCATTAACTTTGCAGCGTAAAACAAAAACAAGTATAGGAATGAACGCTAATATCAATATTTTGCACACCATTATTATTCTACTACCCAACGTAGTCGGAAGTGTAAAGGTGTGCCTTTGATATAAGAAACGATATAGAAAAGCCTTTCTCACTTCCGGTAGTGTGAAAGGCTTTTTTCGATATAGCAGCCATACCAGATAAAAGAAAAAGAGAACGGAATAACCATAAAAACAAAATAACAATACAATGAGTGACAGATTATTTATTTTTGACACTACGCTGCGAGACGGCGAACAGGTGCCAGGCTGCCAACTGAATACGGTAGAGAAGATTCAGGTGGCGAAGCAGCTGGAACAGTTGGGCGTGGATGTCATTGAAGCAGGCTTCCCTATTTCCAGCCCTGGTGACTTCAATTCAGTCATCGAGATTTCAAAAGCTGTAACGTGGCCTACCATCTGTGCATTGACCAGAGCGGTAGAAAAGGATATAGACGTGGCTGCCGAGTCGCTACAGTATGCCAAGCACAAGCGTATTCACACCGGTATCGGAACGAGTGAGTCGCACATCAAATATAAGTTCAACAGCACACCGGAGGAAATCCTGGAGCGTGCCGTGGCTGCCGTGAAGTACGCCAAGCGCTACGTGGAAGACGTGGAGTTCTATGCCGAAGATGCAGGCCGTACGGACAATGAATATCTGGCACGTGTGGTAGAAGCCGTTATCAAGGCGGGTGCCACGGTTGTGAACATCCCCGATACCACGGGTTATTGCCTGCCCAGCGAGTATGGCGAGAAGATCAAATACCTCATGGAACATGTGGACGGCGTACACCGTGCGACGATTTCCACCCATTGCCACAACGACTTGGGCATGGCAACAGCCAACACGCTGAGCGGTGTGCTCAACGGTGCACGCCAGGTGGAGGTGACCATCAACGGCATCGGAGAACGTGCCGGCAACACCTCACTTGAGGAAATCGCCATGATCTTGAAGTGTCACAAGGGATTGAACATCGACACCAATATCAATACCACCAAGATCTGTCCTACCAGCCGCATGGTGTCCGGCTTGATGAACATGCCCGTGCAGCCCAACAAGGCGATTGTAGGACGTAACGCGTTCGCCCATTCCAGCGGCATCCACCAAGATGGCGTGCTCAAGAATGTGGAGACCTATGAGATCATGAACCCCAAGGATGTGGGATTGGACGACAACTCCATTGTGCTGACAGCCCGCTCGGGACGTGCTGCCTTGAAATATCGTCTGGGTGTGCTCGGCGTGAAAGAGATTTCGGAAGACAAGCTCGACAAAATCTATCAGAAGTTCCTGCAGCTTGCCGACAAGAAGAAGGAAGTGAACGACGACGACATCCTCATGCTTGCAGGTGCTGACACCGCAGAAGCACACGCAGTGAAACTCGACTTCCTGCAGGTGACCACCGGCATGGGCGTGAAGAGTGTGGCAAGTATCGGACTCGACATCAGCGGACAGAAATTCGAGGATGCCAGCACGGGTAACGGTCCTGTAGACGCAGCCCTTAAAGCCCTCGGCAAGATTATCCATAAGCATATGGTGCTCAAGGAGTTCACTATCCAGGCCATCACCAAGGGTTCAGACGACGTGGGCAAGGTGCACATGCAGGTGGAATACGACGGCAGCCTGTATTATGGCTTCGGTGCCAACACCGATATCGTGACCGCTTCCGTAGAGGCTTATATAGATTGTATCAACAAGTTTAGAGAAAAATAACAAGACATTATGAATACATTATTTGACAAGATTTGGGACAAACATGTCGTGCAGGTCGTGGAAGACGGACCTACACAGTTGTATATAGACCGCCTCTATTGCCACGAGGTGACATCACCGCAGGCATTTGCAGGGTTGAGAGCACGAGGCTTGAAATGCTTCCGCCCCCAGCAGATCTTCTGCATGCCCGACCATAACACGCCTACACACGACCAGGATAAGCCCATCGAGGATCCTATCTCACGCAAGCAGGTGGACACGCTGGAGCAGAACTGTAAGGATTTCGGTCTTTCATACTATGGCATGATGAACAAGGACAACGGTATCATCCATGTGGTAGGACCCGAGAAAGGACTTTCCTTGCCAGGAATGACCATCGTCTGCGGCGACTCCCATACCTCTACGCACGGTGCTATGGGTGCTGTGGCATTTGGTATCGGTACGTCCGAGGTGGAGATGGTGATGGCATCCCAGTGTATTCTGCAGCAGAAGCCGATGTCGATGCGCATCAACATCAACGGAAAACTTGCCAAGGGCGTAACGCCTAAGGATGTGGCGCTCTATCTGATGTCTCAGTTGACCACTTCCGGTGCTACAGGCTATTTCGTTGAATATGCAGGACAGGTGGTGCGCGACATGACCATGGAAGGTCGTCTTACGCTCTGCAACCTCTCTATCGAGATGGGTGCACGCGGCGGATTTGTTGCACCCGACGAGACCACCTTCGAATATATCAAGGGTCGCCAATATGCTCCTAAGGGCGAAGACTGGGACAAGGCAGTAGCCTACTGGAAGACATTGAAGAGCTGCGACGATGCCGTGTTCGACAAAGAATTGAACTTCGATGCTGCAGACATCGAACCCCGCATCACCTACGGAACCAACCCCGGCATGGGTATCGGCATCACCGAAAACATCCCTACACTTGACACCATCGACGAGGAAGGACAGGCATCCTACAAGAAGAGTCTGGACTATATGGGCTTCCATCCCGGCGAGAAGTTGTTGGGTCATGCCATCGACTATGTATTCCTCGGTGCATGTACGAACGGACGTATTGAGGACTTCCGTGCATTTGCCAGCATCGTGAAGGGAAAGAAGAAAGCCGAAGGCGTGACGGCATGGCTCGTGCCCGGAAGCTGGATGGTAGACAAACAGATTAGAGAAGAAGGTCTGGACAAGATTTTGGAAGAAGCAGGCTTTGAGATCCGTCAGCCCGGCTGTTCCGCTTGTCTTGCCATGAATGACGACAAGATACCGGCAGGCAAATACAGCGTGTCTACAAGCAACCGTAACTTTGAGGGACGTCAGGGACCGGGCAGCCGTACCATCCTGGCAAGTCCGCTGGTGGCAGCCGCAGCCGCTGTGACGGGAAAGATCACAGACCCGAGAGAGTTTCTCTAACACCTATTTGTAACATCAAAGAACAAGACAACAATGAAACAAAAATTCGATATCATCACCAGTACCTGTGTACCTCTTCCCTTGGAGAATGTAGACACAGACCAGATCATACCCGCCCGCTTCCTGAAGGCAACAGACAAAGAAGGTTTCGGAGACAACCTCTTCCGCGATTGGCGGTACAACAAGGACGGTTCGCCCAAGAAGGACTTCGTGCTCAACGACCCCACCTACGGCGGTTGCATCCTGGTGGCAGGAAAGAACTTCGGTTCGGGTTCCAGCCGTGAGCATGCCGCATGGGCGATTGCAGGATATGGTTTCAGAGTAGTGATCAGCAGTTTCTTTGCCGACATCCACAAGAACAACGAGTTGAACAACTTCGTCCTTCCCGTTGTGGTGAGCGAAGATTTCCTCAAGGAACTCTTCGACAGCATCGCTGCCGACCCCAAGATGGAAGTGGTGGTCAATCTGCCCGAACAGACCGTGACCAACACGGCAACGGGAAGAAGCGAACACTTTGAGATTAACGGATATAAGAAACATTGCTTGATGAACGGTCTTGACGACATCGACTATCTGCTTGAGAACAAAGACAAGATAGAGGCATGGGAACACCAGAACAAGTGAGCACGTATAGGCGCATCCCGCCCTATATAGAAATCATGGACAGCACTTTGCGTGACGGAGAACAGACCAATGGCGTGTCTTTTCTCCCTCACGAGAAGCTGATGATTGCCCGCATGCTTCTGAAAGACGTGCAAGTGGACCGCATAGAGGTGGCTTCGGCGCGCGTCAGCGAGGGTGAGAAAGACGCTGTCAGGATGATTTGCCGTGCCGCCGAGCGCGACGGAATGCTCGAAAGGGTAGAGGTGCTGGGGTTCGTGGATGGCCATCTGTCTATCGACTGGATCAAGGACTGCGGTTGCAAGGTGGTCAACCTGCTTGCCAAAGGTTCCTTGCGCCACTGTACGCAGCAGCTTCACAAGACCCCCGAAGAACACATCGCCGACATCATGCAGTCGGTGGCATACGCTAACGAACAGGGGCTCACGGTCAACTTATACCTTGAAGATTGGAGCAGCGGCATGAAGGATTCTCCCGAATATGTCTATCAGATGATGGACGCTCTGGCAGATTCCGGCATCAAGCGCTTCCTTCTCCCTGATACGCTGGGCATCATGAACCCGCTGCAGTGTGTGGAATATTTCCGCAAGATGATCAAGCGTTACCCGTCTGTTCACTTCGACTTCCACGCCCACAACGACTACGACCTTGCTGTGAGTAACTCGCTGGCAGCCGTGTTGAGCGGTGCCAAGGGACTGCATGTGACGGTCAACGGACTGGGCGAACGTTGCGGTAATGCACCGCTTGCCAGTGTGCAGGTGATACTGAAAGACCAGTTCAATGCCAAGACGGGCATCCAGGAAGACCGACTCAATGAGATCAGCCGTCTGGTGGAAGGCTATTCGGGCATTGGGGTAGCTCCCAACCAACCCATCGTGGGCGAGAATGTATTTACGCAGGTGGCTGGCGTGCATGCCGACGGAGACAACAAGGCAGGGTTGTACAGCAACGACCTCGTGCCTGAACGGTTCGGCAGAAAGCGCGAGTATGCACTCGGAAAGAACAGCGGCAAGGCGAACATCCTGCGCAACCTGGAAGAGTTGGGACTGGAACTCACTCCCGAGCAGACCAAGCGCGTCACCCAACGTATCACCGAACTTGGCGACAAGAAGGAGCTGGTCACCCAAGACGACCTCCCGTATATCGTGAGCGATGTGCTGAAGAATACGGCTCCTGAGGACAAGGTGAAACTGGTGAGCTACATGGTGAGCACTTCCTACGGGCTGAAGCCGATCGCCAACCTGAAGGTGGAGATAGACGGTAAGGAATATGCTGCCGATGCGACCGGTGACGGACAATATGATGCGTTTGTGAAGGCATTGCGCAAAATCTACCGCGACAATCTCGACCGCAGACTTCCGTCATTGGCGAACTATTCGGTGACCATTCCTCCCGGCGGACGTACAGACGCCTTGGTGCAGACGGTCATCACGTGGCAGTGCGGCGACAAGATGCTTCGCACGCGCGGTCTTGACGCCGACCAGACAGAAGCTGCCATCAAGGCGACCTTCAAGATGCTCAACATGATAGAAGACGAGGAATATAAAGATAACAACTAAAACAACATAACGACTATGAAACTGAAAATAGCAGTTCTTCCAGGAGATGGAATCGGACCAGAGATTATGAAACAAGGTGTGGCTGTACTCGATGCTGTGGCAGCGAAATACGGTCATGAAGTGGAATACAAGGAAGCCATTTGCGGTGCTCACGCCATTGATGAGGTGGGCGATCCCTTCCCTGAAGAAACCTTCCAGACATGTAAGGATGCCGATGCAGTGCTCTTCGCTGCTGTCGGTGACCCGAAGTTTGACAACGACCCGACAGCCAAGGTACGCCCCGAGCAGGGACTTCTCGCCATGCGCAAGAAACTCGGCTTGTTTGCCAACATCCGCCCGGTGCAGACTTTCGATTGCCTGCTCCACATGTCTCCGCTGAAGACAGAACTCGTCAAGGGTGCCGACTTCGTTTGCATCCGTGAGCTGACCGGCGGTATGTACTTCGGTGAGAAGTATCAGGACAACGACAAGGCTTACGATACAGACCTGTATACACGTCCCGAGATTGAGCGTATCCTCAAGGTGGGCTTCGAATATGCACGCAAGCGCAACCATCATCTCACGGTGGTCGACAAGGCAAACGTGCTCGCCTCTTCACGTCTGTGGCGCCAGATTGCCAAGGAAATGGAACCCCAGTATCCTGATGTGAAGACAGACTACATGTTTGTAGACAATGCCTCGATGCGCATGATCTCAGAGCCGACATTCTTCGACGTGATGGTGACAGAGAATACATTTGGCGACATCCTTACCGATGAGGGCAGCTGCATCTCCGGTTCTATGGGCTTGCTTCCTTCTGCTTCTACAGGAGAGAGCACACCGGTGTTTGAACCCGTGCACGGTTCGTGGCCTCAGGCTGCAGGCAAGAACCTGGCGAATCCTATTGCACAGATCCTTTCGGTGGCGATGATGCTTGAGTATTTCGACCTCAAGGAAGAAGGCACACTGATCCGCAAGGCTGTCAACGCCAGTCTTGATGCCAATGTGCGCACTCCTGAAATTCAGGTGGAAGGTGGCGCCCAGTATGGTACCAAGGAAGTGGGTGCATGGATTGTCGATTGGATCAAGAACAACTAATCAGACGGATGAAACTTCCGATATTGACGGTCGTCTTGTGCCTCGCCGCCTTTACAGGGGTGCGGGCGCAAGACGATCGTGCGTTTCGTGACTCGCTGAAGGTGGCGAGCGACAGGTTGGAGTATTTCCCCGACAGCATCGACTTGCGCCTGCGCAAGGCTTCGTTCAATCTGCAATTGCAGCAGTGGGAGTATGCCAAGGCGGAGTATGACTATGTGCTCGACCGCACCCCTTACAACATCGCCGCACTCTACTATCGCGCTTATGTGAACGAGCAGTTGCGGCGCTATGCTTTCGCCCGCATCGATTATGAAAACCTGTTGAGGATCGTGCCGGGTAACTTTGAGGCGCAGTTGGGGTTGGCTTTGCTCAACCAGAAAGACCGCCGCTATACAGAGGCTTACAACCAGATCAACCACCTCGTGGAACAGTTTCCCGACAGTGCCGAAGCTTATGCGGCACGCGGAGGGATGGAGGCAGAGCGCAAGATGCACGAACTTGCCGAGTATGACTATACAGAGGCATTGAAGCGTCAAGTCAACAACGATTGGCGCCTGGCACGTGCAGACCAGCGTATCTACTTAAAGAAATATGCCGCTGCCCGTGAAGACCTTGACTGGTTGGTGGAACAAGGAACGCCCCGTGCTGCGTTGAAAGAATGGTATGCACGGTTGAAAAGATAAAAACGAAA
This sequence comes from Lachnospiraceae bacterium, assembly GCA_963654295.1. Taxonomy (GTDB): domain Bacteria; phylum Bacteroidota; class Bacteroidia; order Bacteroidales; family Bacteroidaceae; genus Prevotella. Next base: position 19,602 of record CAVJZZ010000033.1, read on the forward strand.
GGTTGCATCCATGCGTTGTGCGGATGCAACCCTTTTTATATATAATATGGCGGAGCCGTTTATCGGTGGTTCTTGATAAGTTCGATAAACAGGTCGCCGTACTTCTGCAACTTGAAATCTCCCACACCAGGCACTTCCTTCATCTGTGCCTTTGTGACCGGTCGGATGCGTGCCATGGCATCCAGTGTCTTGTCGGAGAATATAATATAAGGTGGCAGCCCTTGTTCTTCTGACAATCGCATGCGAAGCCGTTTCATCTTGTCATACAGGCAGGTGTCCAGTTCCAACGCAGCAGCGTCGGTGCGGCTGGTTCGTCGCTGTGCTGTTCCTCCGGTCAGGCGCTCTGCATGTATCTCTGGTATGCGTTCCCTACCGAAAAGAGAAGGCTTCTCTTTCTTCTTGTCTTCGCTATGGTCGATGACAACCAGTTCCACATTCCTTGTCCCGCGCAGCACCTCCCATCCCGAAGGCGTGATGGAGAGGATGTTGTCACGGTCGTAGTGCAGTTCGATGAGTCCCAACTGCAGCATCTGCAGGAAGTAGCTCTGCCAGTCTTGTGAACGGATGTCCTTGCCCACGCCAAAAGTCTTGAGGGCATTATAATGATACTTGATGACCTTGGGAGAGTGCATACCCCGAAGTATTTCGATGGCAGTGGGAATGCCTATTTTCTCTTGCGCCCTTGCCACGGCACTGAGCGCTTTCTGTATGGTGACGGTGCCGTCGAAGCGTTTGGGCGGGTGCATGCACACATCGCAGTGTCCGCAGTTGTGGTCGGTCTGCTCGCCGAAATAGTTGAGCAGGATACGGCGGCGGCAGATGCCCGACTCGGCATAGTCCTGCATGCGTTGCAGCTTTTCCATGTTGATGTCAGCCTGTCCGCTCTCTTTGGCGAATTTCGACAGTTGCACGAAGTCGCCCAAGGAATAGAACAGCACCGTGTCTGCCGGTGCGCCATCCCTGCCGGCACGTCCTATTTCCTGGTAAAAGCTTTCGATGCTCTTGGGCATGTTGTAGTGGATAACCCACCGCACATTGCTCTTGTCAATGCCCATGCCGAACGCCACGGTGGCACAGACCACCTGCACACGGTCTTGCTTGAACTCTTCTTGCGCCTTGTTGCGGTTGAGGGCGTCCATGCCCGCATGGTAGCAAATGGCAGAGATGCCGATGGCGTTCAGTTCTTCCGCAAGCATTTCCGTATTCTTCCGGCTCAGGCAATAGATGATGCCGGCTTCGTCTTTGTGCCAGTCGATAAATTGGCGGATGTATCTCAGCTTCTCTTTCTTCGTGCTCTCGCGACGTACGGTAAGGCTCAGGTTGGGTCGGTCGAACGAAGACACGAACACTTTCGGATCTTTCAGTTTCAGTTGTTCGAGGATATCGGTGCGCGTAATCTTGTCGGCAGTGGCAGTGAGCGCCATGATGGGCACATCGGGGAAGGTATCGCGAATGGTCCCCAGCTGGGTGTATTCGGGACGGAAATCATGTCCCCACTGGCTGATGCAGTGAGCCTCATCGATGGCAAACAGCGAGATGTCGATGCTCCGGAGCAGATATTGCATCTCCGACATCAGTTTCTCGGGAGAGATATAGAGCAGTTTCAGGTCGCCAGAGAGACATCTGCGGCGGATGACAGTCTCCGCCTCCATGTCGTTATTGCTGTTGAGGGCGGCAGCCTCTATGCCATTGGCTCTGAGCGCCTCCACCTGGTCTTGCATCAGACTGATTAGCGGCGACACCACCACGGCAGTGCCTTTCATGGCAAGCGCCGGTATCTGGTAGCACAGACTCTTGCCGCCACCGGTGGGCATCAGCACAAGCGCGTCATGGCACTGCATCACGCTGTTGATGATTTCACGCTGGTTGGGACGGAACGAACTGTAGCCGAAATAGCGTTGTAGTATAAGGTCGATATCCATAACGGGTAAAAGTAGAAGTTTTGCAAAGGTACGATTAAAAAGCAGACAATACAAAGATTTTACAAAATCTTGCCCCCAAACGTCATATTTCTTGACTTTTTCTTGAGTGTGTCAAGATTTAATGTTATATTTGCGCATTGAATCGGAGATTTATTTAAATATCTGAAACTATGGCAAAGTATAACATTACGAACAAGAAAGACAAGAATGCGGCTTATCGCAGTCTCGTCAGCCCTGAATTGATGGACGAGTTGAAAGGGAAAATCTTGGACATCATCCTCATACAAAAAAAGTACAAGGACAAGGATTATTCGGCCAAACAGTTAGCAGAAGACTTGAAGACCAACACCCGATACATATCGGCAGTGGTGAACGTGAAGTTTCACATGAACTACACCTCGTTTGTCAACAAGTACAGAATCGAAGAAGCGATGACCCTATTGGTGGACAGACGCTACCAGGATCTGAACATGGAAGATATCAGTGACATGGTGGGCTTTGCCAACAGGCAGTCCTTCTATGCCTCTTTTTTCAAGTTTAACAACATGACTCCTCGCGACTACAAGTTGAGGCACACGGTCGCTGAGGCTCCAATCTCCAAGAACAAGAAGAAGAACGAAGACTGATTATGACAACTGAAGAAGACAGTTTCAACTATAACGACGAGCGATTCGCCGATTTGCAGTTGCTGCGCTATCGTCTGAACGGTTTTGAGAGACTTTCCGCCCAACAGAAAAGGTTTGTCTATTGCCTTTCTGAAGCCACTCTGTGGGGGCGTGATATCACCTTCGACCAGTTCGGCAAGTACAACTTACGCATTAGGAAAACACTGGAATCCATCTATCTGTATTATGACGGCGACCGTAACAGCGCGGACTTCCGGGCGCTTGAAACCTATCTGAAGCGCGTGTGGTTCTCCAATGGCATATACCATCATTATGGCTGCGAGAAGTTTTCACCCGATTTCGGTGAAGACTTCTTTTGTGTTGCCGTGCACGCCATTCCGGCCAGCCGCTTGCCGTTGCATGATGGCGAGACCATAGATGCGTTGTGTGCAGAACTGTGCCCCGTGATGTTCCAGGCAGACGTGCTGCCCAAAAGGGTGAACAAAGCCGACGGCGCAGACCTGGTGAAGACCTCTGCATGCAACTACTATGAAGGCGTGAGCCAGCAGGAAGTGGAAGACTTCTACCAGAGCAAGAAGACCGACAGCGACGAGCAACCGTCGTGGGGACTGAACTCGAAACTGGTGAAGCAGACTGACGGCACCCTCGTGGAGAACGTCTGGCGCAAAGGCGGCGTATACGATGCTGCCATTTGCCACATCGTCCACTGGCTCAAGGAAGCACGCAAGTATGCCGAGAACAGTCAGCAGCAACATGTGATCGACCTGCTCGTGGAATATTATGAAACCGGCGACCTCGCCACCTTCGACCGCTATTCCATCGAATGGCTCAAGGAACAGGAAGGGCAGATCGATTTCATCAACGGGTTTATCGAAGTATACGGTGACCCGCTCGGACTGAAAGCCTCATGGGAGGGAATTGTCGAATACAAAGACACCGAAGCTAACAAGCGCACACGCACCATCAGCGACAATGCGCAGTGGTTCGAAGACCATTCGCCCGTAGACCCACGGTTCAAGAAGAAGAAGGTGAAAGGTGTTGTCGCCAACGTGGTATGTGCAGCGATGCTCGGTGGTGACGAATATCCGTCGACAGCCATAGGCATCAACCTGCCCAATGCCGATTGGATTAGGGCGAACTATGGAAGCAAGAGTGTGACCATCGGCAACCTGACCGATGCCTACAACAAGGCAGCACGCGGCAACGGCTTCCGTGAGGAATTTATCGACGACGAACAAGTGCGCTCGCTGATCGACCGTTATGGCGATGTCTGCGACGACCTGCATACCGACTTGCACGAATGTCTCGGTCACGGCAGTGGACAACTGCTGCCAGGCACGTCGCCCGATGCGCTGAAGAACTATGGCAACACCATCGAAGAGGCGAGGGCAGACCTGTTCGGACTCTACTATATCGCCGACTCCAAGTTGGTGGAACTCGGACTGGTGCCCCATGCAGAGGCATACAAGTCGCAATACTACACCTATATGCTCAACGGTCTGCTCACGCAGCTCACCCGCATCAAACCGGGTCATCAGATAGAAGAAGCGCACATGCGCAACCGTGCCCTCATCGCCCATTGGTGCATGGAACACTCAGAAGGAAACGTGCGACTGGAAAAGCATAATGGAAAGACCTATGTGGCGATTGCAGACTATGAGCAGTTGCGTACGCTCTTCGCACGCCTGCTGGCAGAGATACAGCGCATCAAGAGTGAGGGAGACTTTAATGCTGCCCGCGACCTCGTGGAGCACTATGCCGTTCAGGTGGACGCCGAGGTTCACGCCGAGATCCTTGAGCGTTACCGCCGTTTGGACCTTGCACCCTATAAGGGATTCATCAATCCGTGGATGAAGCCGGTGTGTGACGACAATGGCAACATCACCGACATAGAGATCGATTACACAGAAACATACGAACACCAGATGTTGCGCTACAGCCGCGACTATGGAAGCCTGTAATACGCCATGACAGAGAATATACACGAAAAGCTGAAGCATATCAAGCAGTCGTTCCGCCTCCGCATGAATGGCGTTGCCGCACAGTCCATGCGTGACAAGGGAGCAGAATACAAGATCAACTGGGGCATCAGTCTGGCAGAACTCCGCCAGATGGCTGACGAATACGGGAAAGACTATGAGCTGGCGATCGAACTGTGGAAAGAAGACATCCGCGAATGTAAGATCATGGCGACGCTCATCATGCCTGCCGACCAGATGCTGCCCGAGATCGCAGACCTGTGGATGGAACAGACGCAGTCACAGGAGATCGCCGAAGTGGCTGCCTTCAACCTGTATCAGCATCTCGACTATGCCCCCATGTTGGCATATCAGTGGATAGCGTCGGAGAACGACATCCGCCAGATATGCGGCTTTCAGTTGCTTTCCCGCCTCTTTGCCAAGGGGCAGGAACCCAACGAGCGAGGTATCAACGAGTTTTTGGACCAGGCGATCACGGCATTGCAGTCGGAAAACAGTGGCGTGCGGCATGCCGCACTCAACTGCATCTGCCGTTTTGCCGATATGGATGAGGCTTACGGGAAAGTGGCCCGTGCTGCACTGAAGCAGGCGGGCTTCGAGGATTTGCTATAAACAAAGATGGATACGAAACAGCATGTCAAGACGGTGCTCGACCAATATTTGGAAGCGCACAAACTGAAGAAGACGCCCGAGCGCCACGCGGTGCTCTATGCGGTGTATGACTTTGATACGCTGTTTTCTATCGAAGACCTCGACAAGCATCTGGCGCAGACCTATTTCAAGGTGAGCAAGGCGACGCTCTACAGCGTGCTGAAGATCTTTGTGCAGGCACGGCTTGTGGTGCGCCACACCTTCCCCCATGGCACCTTCTTCGAGGTGGAAAGCCATGCGAAGAACTATTGCCACCAGGTGTGCACGGTGTGCGGAAAGACCACAGAATTTGTGTCGCCCGAGATCAACCAAGCCCTGGAGCAAGTGAGGCTGAAGCGGTTTCGCAAGGATGGCTTCTCGCTCTATGTCTATGGCGTGTGCTCCACATGTCAGTCGCGGATGTCGCGCCAGCTGAACAGCGAAAAGAAACGAAAGGAAAAAGACAAGTAAAACATATAAGACAACTATGAACAAAGGTAAAGTAGATGTCCTGCTCGGTTTGCAGTGGGGCGATGAAGGAAAAGGTAAAGTCGTAGACGTGCTCACACCACACTACGATGTTGTGGCCCGTTTTCAGGGAGGTCCCAATGCCGGTCATACACTGGAGTTTGAGGGCGAAAAGTATGTGCTTCGTAGCATCCCGTCCGGTATATTCCAGGGTGGAAAGGTGAACATCATCGGCAACGGCGTGGTGCTGGCTCCCGACTTGTTCATGGATGAAGCCAAGGATTTGGAGAAGAGCGGACACGACCTGAAGAGCCGTCTGCACATCTCGAAGAAGGCTCATCTCATCATGCCGACACACCGCATCCTCGACAAAGCCATCGAGGCTGCCAAGGGCAAGAGCAAAGTGGGAACGACAGGCAAGGGCATTGGTCCTACCTATACCGACAAGGTGTCGCGCAACGGCTTGCGTGTAGGCGACATCTTCGACCACTTCGAGGAGAAGTATGCCGCCCACAAGGCTCGCCATGAGCAGATGCTTAAGGCACTCGACTATACGGATTACGACATCGCCGAGGTGGAGAAGCACTGGATGGAAGGCATCGAATACATGCGCCAGTTCCATATCGTAGACAGCGAACATGAGGTGAATAACGTGCTCAAGAGCGGCAAGAGCATCCTGGCAGAAGGCGCACAGGGCACCATGCTCGACGTAGACTTCGGTAGCTATCCGTTCGTTACCTCTTCCAACACCATCTGTGCAGGCGCTTGCGTGGGCTTGGGTATCGGTCCGAACAAGATCGGCGAGGTATACGGCATCATGAAAGCCTATTGCACCCGTGTCGGATCTGGTCCGTTCCCCACAGAACTCTTTGACGAGACAGGAGACAAGATCCGTGCCATCGGTCATGAATACGGTGCCGTGACAGGTCGTGAACGCCGCTGCGGATGGATTGACCTCGTGGCTCTGAAGTATTCCATCATGGTGAACGGCGTGACGCAACTCATCATGATGAAGAGTGATGTGCTCGACGGCTTCGACACCATCAAGGCATGTGTGGCATACAAGCAGAACGGTGAGACCATCGACTATTTCCCATACAGCATCGACGAGGGCATCGAACCCGTCTACAAGGAAATGCCGGGATGGAAGACCGACATGACCAAGTTTACCAGCGAGGACGAGTTCCCCAAGGAATTTAAAGACTATATCGACTTCCTTGAAGCACAGCTCGAAACGCCTATCAAGATTATCTCTATCGGTCCCGACCGCGACCAGACTATCGTAAGAAAATAACAAAGAAAGATGAACAAACCAAGTATACCCAAGGGAACGCGCGACTTCTCGCCCGTGGAAATGGCCAAGCGCAACTATATCTTCAACACCATCAAAGAGGTGTATGCGCTTTATGGTTTCCAGCAGATAGAGACCCCTTCCATGGAGACCCTTCAGACCTTAATGGGAAAGTATGGAGAAGAGGGCGACAAGTTGCTGTTCAAAGTGCTCAACTCAGGCGACTATATGAGTAAGGTGACAGATGAGGAACTCAGTGGACGCAACAGCCTCCGCCTGGCTTCCAAGCTCTGTGAGAAAGGCTTGCGCTATGACCTCACTGTGCCCTTTGCCCGCTATGTGGTGATGCACCGCGATGAATTGCAGTTGCCCTTCAAACGCTATCAGATTCAACCTGTATGGCGTGCCGACCGTCCGCAGAAAGGACGCTACCGCGAGTTCTATCAGTGTGACGCCGATGTGGTGGGCAGCGACTCGTTGCTCAACGAAGTGGAGCTGATGCAGATTGTAGACACCGTGTTTAAGCGTTTCGGCGTGCGCGTGCAGATCAAGATCAACAACCGCAAGATCCTTTCCGGCATCGCTGAGGTGATTGGCGAGGCAGACAAGATTGTGGACATCACCGTGGCGATCGACAAACTCGACAAGATAGGTCTTGACAAGGTGAACGATGAACTGCGCGAGGTGGGCATCCCCGATGAGGCTATCGAAAAGCTGCAGCCCATCATCTCACTCAGCGGCACCAACGACGAGAAACTCGACACCATCAGCGGTGTGCTCGCTTCGTCAGAGGTCGGCATGAAGGGCGTGGAAGAGACTCGCTTCATCCTCGACACATTGAAGCAGAGCGGCCTGCACAATGAGATACAACTCGACCTCACGTTGGCACGTGGACTGAACTACTACACAGGAGCCATCTTTGAGGTGAAAGCCCTCGACACACCGATGGGCAGCATCACTGGAGGCGGACGCTATGACAACCTCACGGGCATATTCGGCATGCCGGGCTTGAGTGGCGTAGGCATCTCTTTCGGTGCCGACCGTATCTATGACGTGCTCAATGCGCTCGACCTCTATCCCAAGGAGGCTGTCAACGGAACGAAGGTGCTCTTCATCAACTTCGGAGAGAAGGAGACAAGCTATTGTCTGCCCATCGTGCGCGAATGTCGTGAGGCAGGCATCTCGGCAGAGATGTTCCCCGACAAGGCGAAGATGAAGAAGCAGATGGGCTATGCCAATGCCAAGAACATCCCCTATGTGGTGTTGGCTGGCGACAACGAGATAGCGGAAAACAAGGTGACCGTGAAAAACATGGAAACCGGCGAGCAGTCGCTCGTCACCTCCGCAGAGCTGGTCGCCCTGCTCCTCAAATAGCAAGACCAATACCATGAAAATATAAAACCCGGCATACTGGAGTATAGAACTTCCAGTATGCCGGGTTTCATGTATGTGGTGCTCTTTCAGCTGCTTGGCGGTCCTCCAACCAGATTTTTGTTGTTATGGGGCTAAATAGCGAGCAAAATACGGGTCACCTGCAAAAGCGTGTGGATAGCTAAACACAATAAAGCTCCTAACATTA
>CAVJZZ010000034.1:0-27982 GCA_963654295.1 Lachnospiraceae bacterium
GAAATATGGAAATATTGAAATATTGGGGACAAGCGCAGTGTAGGAGTCGACGCGCCCCCGCGTCGACCCAACGGCATTTCAATCGCATCAAGCAAGCATCTCGAACAAGATATCCCGACAAGCACAGGGGATGCAGCGGGGACGCTGCACCTACTATGACAAGCACAAGGAGATGCGGCGGGGGCGCCGCGCCTCCTACAGCAAATAGATAACGTAGCCTACATACAAGCGCAGCATAGGAGTCGACGCGTCCCCGCGTCGACCCAACGGCATATCATTCGCATCAAGCAAGCATTTCGAACAAGAGAATCCCGACAAGCACAGGGGATGCAGCGGGGACGCTGCACCTACTATGACAAGCACAAGGAGATGCGGCGGGGGCGCCGCGCCTCCTACAGCAAATAGATAACGTAGCCTACATACAAGCGCAGCATAGGAGTCGACGCGTCCCCGCGTCGACCCAACGGCATATCATTCGCATCAAGCAAGCATTTCGAACAAGAGAATCCCGACAAGCACAGGGGATGCAGCGGGGACGCTGCACCTACTATGACAAGCACAAGGAGATGCGGCGGGGGCGCCGCGCCTTCTATATCAGAAAGAATAGGAGAAGCCGAGCGAGGCGTATTCCTTAAACTGCCAATAGCCGTGATGACCGTCGCGAGAGGTGCCGTCGTCGAAACGGGGATAGATAAAGAGATTGGAGGAGATGTAGCGGTTGAAGGCGAACGTGAACGTGTTCTCCCACTCCATTTCCGTGCGCTCATAAGTGGTATATCCATAAAGGCGAGTCTTCCACTTCAGGTTGTCGAGCATCTGCCACGTCAAATCAGCGGTAAATTCCGAACCGAAGTCGCTGAGCGTATGCTTGCCCGCGTCGAGACCATAGCGCGTAGACAGTTCCTTACGCTCCACATATTTGAAGTTGTATGCCAACGGCGCAAGATGCACATTGCCTTTCAATTTCCCCTTCAACCAGTTTACGCTATAATCCATACCGATAGACAGATTGGAGTTGAGCGGTGACAGGAAGGCTGAATACACCCTGGGGTCGTTGCTGCGGTAGCCCTTGGCAAACTGGGTGTAGACAATCCACTGGATGGTGTAATACCAGTTTTTGGTGGCCTGCAGTCCCAACTTACCCGTGTAGCGGAGCAGGTCTTCCGAGGTCTTGATGGTGTGGAGTGTATCGCTGCGCGAGTTCTGGAAACCGAGTTTCATCTCAAGTTTGTTGTCCCACTTCACGCCCTGCTTGCTGTTGTAGTTTGCCTGGAGGGTCACGCTGCCCACCATCGAATAGTTGCTCTCGCCGCCCTTGTACCAGTTGCCCGACACGCAGTTTTGCATCAACTGCAGATAGTAGTCGCCCGACACGCGCCAGAAGTTGGGGCGCTTCACCAGCACAGCCACCTGCGACATGCCTGGGTCGATGGGTGTGGGAGCCACCTTGTCGACCAGTTCCACCTTGTGGCGTACGGGAGCTTCCACCTCGCGAGTGGGAGCACCAGCCTCGGCAAGGCGCGACTCGTTGTTGCGCACCAGGTCGGGGCGTGTCAGGTATATGTGGAGCAGTGTGGAGTCGATGGCAGCTCCGAGCAGGTCGCCGGAAAATGAAGAGCCGGCATCCAAGCGCAACGCATCAGCTGCGATGTGGTGATAGAATGTAAGTGGTCCGAAGAGTTGCGCCATGCGGTTGTCGCCCGGCTGACTGACGGGAACAGCAAGCGAGTCGAGTTGCTGGCGGAATTGGGCAAGCGAGTCGACATAATGCGTCACCCACGTCCCCTCCTTCCGTTCATGGTGCAGTGTAGCCCGCCGCGAATAGGATTGTGCGGACGAGGGAGAGGCAAAAGGCGTGAGCGCCAACAATATGAGGAGTCCTATACTTTTCATTTTCTTCGTTTTATCGGATGCAAAGATAGCGAAAATCAACCACTGCACAAAATAAATGCAAGACAACTTCACCATGTTTCCGCCTCGAGTGACCGTGTTTCCGCACGAGGGTATACCTCATTGCCACTTGAGAGTATACCTCGTTGCCACTTGAGGGTATACCTCATGGGCACTTGAGGGTATACCTCGTGGGCACTTGAGGCTATACTCATGGCGTGGTGAGGCACTACCTTAGTAAAAAGACGTTCTAATAAAAGGTAAAAAAGAAACGATTGTCGATTATTCTTTGTAACTTTGCACGCTAAAGTGCATTCTGCACCCATCAAGAAAACGATAGAGAAGACAAACTGAAGATAAATGAATACGAGCAACAACGCATTCCAAATGATCGCCGACTTCGAAGGCGACCTGTCAAAACTCCTGCAGACAGAAGACATCCCATTCCCCACCCCCATACTGTTCACACGCAATTTCGTGCTTTTCCCTGGTGTCATCGCCCCCATCCTCATCGGACGCGAGACGAGCCTCAACCTCATCAACAAGTTGAAGGACACCCCGAGCGAGATCTTCGCCTTGTTCAGTCAGAAAGACTCTGGCAAGGAACACCCCGGCATGAAGGACGTCTACAACGTGGGCGTGTTCGCCAAGATCATCAAGGTGCTCGAAATACCGGGCACTGACAACGCCACCGCCATCGTGCAGGGACTGGGCAGGTGCAAGCTGAAAGACATCGTAGACACGACCCCTTACTACACGGGCGACGTGGAGCCACTCGACAACGACACGCTCAACCCGGATGACAACGAGGTGAAGACGGCCCTCGACGAACTGCGCAAAAGTTCGCTCGAATACATCGCCCGCGACGAGAACCTGCCCAACGAGGCACAGTTCGGCGTGAAGAACATCAGCAACCCACAGGTACTGGTCAACTACCTGTGCTGCAACTTCCCGTTCAAGGTGGCCAACAAGATCAAGCTCCTCAAGACGGCAAGCGTGAAAAACCGCCTCTTCCTCCTGATGAAGTATGTATACCAGCAGCTGCAGTTGCAGACGCTGAAAGAGAACATCATGTCGAAGACACGCGAAGACCTCGACGAGCAGCAGCGCGAATACTTCCTGCAGCAGCAGATGAAGAACATCAAGAAAGAGCTGGGCAACGACACGTCATCGCCTGAGGTCAAGGAGCTGCAGGAGAAGGCGGAACACATGAAGTGGCCCGAGGAAGTAGCCAAGACCTTCAAGAAAGAACTGGGCAAACTGGAGATGTACAATCCACAAAGCCCCGACTACAGCATCCAGCTGAACTATCTCCAGACCATGGTGTCGCTGCCGTGGGGCATCTACACGAAAGACGACCTCGACATCAAGCACGCCCAGAAGGTGCTCGACCGCGACCACTACGCCATGGACAAGGTGAAAGAGCGCATCCTCGAATATATCGCCGTGCTCAGTCTGCGCGGTGACCTCAAGTCGCCCATCCTCTGCCTCTACGGTCCTCCGGGCGTGGGAAAGACCAGTCTGGGCAAGAGCATCGCCGATGCCATGAACCGCAAATATGTGCGCATGTCGCTCGGCGGTCTGCACGACGAGGCGGAAATCCGCGGACACCGCCGCACCTATATCGGTGCCATGCCCGGCCGCATTGTCAAGAGCATGCAGAAGGTGGGTTCGAGCAACCCCGTGTTTATCCTCGACGAGATAGACAAGGTGACCAACAACAACGTGAACGGCGACCCGTCGTCGGCGCTGCTCGAAGTGCTCGACCCCGAACAGAACAACACATTCCACGACAACTACCTCGACGTGGACTACGACCTGTCGAAGGTGCTGTTCATCGCCACCGCCAACGACCTCAACACCATCCCGCGCCCTCTGCTCGACCGCATGGAAATCATCGAGCTGAGCGGCTACATCACGGAAGAGAAATACGAGATTGCCAAGCGCCACCTCATCCCGAGGGAGAAAAAGAACACAGGACTGGAGGACGAAAAGAAACTGAAGTTCGACAAGGCCTCCATCGAGAAGATCATCGAGCAGTATACCCGCGAGAGCGGCGTGCGCCAGTTGGAGAAGCAGATCAACAAAACCCTGCGCAAGCTCGCCTTCAGAAAAGCGAAGGAAGGCGCCTTGCCGTGCGAGAAAATCACGACGACGATGATTGAAGACCTGCTCGGCAAACCACCCTTCTACCGCGACATCTACCAAGGCAACCAGTATGCCGGCGTGGTGACCGGACTGGCATGGACAAGCGTGGGCGGCGAAATCCTGTTCATCGAGACCTCGCTGAGCAAGGGTCAGGGCAGCAGGCTGACGCTGACCGGCAACCTGGGCGACGTGATGAAAGAGAGTGCGGTCATCGCGCTCGAATACGTGAAGGCACACATCGACAAGCTCGGCGTGGACTACCGCGTGTTCAACGAATGGAACATCCACATCCACGTGCCCGAGGGAGCCACCCCCAAAGACGGACCCTCGGCGGGCATCACCATCGCCACCTCCATCGCCTCGGCACTGACCCAGCGCAAGGTGAGAGCCAACACTGCCATGACGGGCGAGATCACCCTGAGAGGCAAAGTACTCCCCGTGGGCGGCATCAAGGAGAAAATCCTCGCCGCCAAGCGCGCCGGCATCACCGACATCGTGATGTGCCGGGAGAACCGCAAGAACATCGAGGAAATCGAGCCTATTTATATAAAAGGTGTAAACTTCCACTATGTGGAGAACGTGGAGGAAGTGTGGGACTTCGCACTCACCGACGAGAAGGTGGACAACCCAGTGACGTTCACCGCAGGAAAAGACCAGGAAAAAGACTAACGGCAAAGACATGAAATTCGAACTGCAACATACCGACAACGCCAGCGACGCACGTGCAGGCGTGATCACCACCGACCACGGACAGATCAACACCCCGATATTCATGCCCGTGGGCACCTGCGGCAGCGTGAAGGGCGTGCACTTCACCGAACTGAAAGAACAGGTGAAAGCACAGATCATTCTGGGCAACACCTATCACCTCTATCTCCGACCCGGACTCGACGTGCTGAAGACTGCCAGCGGACTCCATAAGTTCAACGGCTGGGACCGCCCCATCCTCACAGACAGCGGCGGTTTCCAGGTGTTCTCGCTCACCGGCATCCGCAAACTCAAGGAAGAAGGGTGCGAATTCAGGTCGCACATCGACGGTTCCAAACATTTCTTCACGCCCGAGAACGTGATGGACACCGAGCGCATCATCGGCGCCGACATCATGATGGCGTTCGATGAATGTCCGCCGGGAAAAAGCGACTACAACTATGCCCGCAACAGTCTGATGCTCACCCAGCGTTGGCTCGACCGTTGCCTCAAGCGCTTCAACGAGACCGAACCGCTCTACGGATACCAGCAGTCACTGTTCCCCATCGTGCAGGGATGTACCTATAAAGACCTGCGCCGTGAAGCCGCCAAATACGTGGCGGACAAGGGTGCCGACGGCAATGCCATCGGCGGACTCGCCGTGGGCGAACCCACCGAGATGATGTATGAGATGATCGAGGTGGTCAACGAGATACTGCCCAAGGACAAGCCCCGCTACCTGATGGGTGTGGGCACGCCGCAGAACCTGCTCGAAGCCATCGAGCGCGGTGTCGACATGTTCGACTGCGTGATGCCGACCCGCAACGGCCGCAACGCCATGCTGTTCACCTATGAGGGCACGATGAACATGAGAAACAAGAAATGGGAGATGGACTTCTCGCCCATCGACCCCGACGGCTGCGACACCGACCGCCTCTACACCAAGGCCTATCTGCACCACCTGTTCAAGGCGCAGGAACTCCTCGCCATGCAGATAGCGAGCATCCACAACCTCGCCTTCTACCTCAGACTGGTCACCGACGCGCGCCAGCACATCATCGACGGCGACTTCGTGCAATGGAAATCGTCTGTCGTCGATAGGCTCGGCAGAAGACTGTAACTCCACAGAACCCACACGACAACAATGAAGCAGAAAAACATAAGGCGTTTCCGCAAGATATGGAAGACAACGAGATGGCTCAAGCGCCATTTCGGCTGGCTTCGTCTGCTCAACCCATTCCACTACACCTCCCTCCTCGACAGGTATATCATCAAGAAGTTTATCGGCACCTACGTCTACTCGATTGTCCTGATTATCTCGATTTCCATCGTGTTCGACGTCAACGAGAACCTCGACAAGTTTACGAAGTTCCACGCCCCGCTGCAGGCCATCGTGTGCGACTACTACGCCAACTTCATCCCCTACTTCGCCAACCTGTTCAGTCCGCTGTTCGTCTTCATCTCCGTCATCTTCTTCACCTCGAAGCTGGCGGGCAACAGCGAAATCATCGCCATGCTTGCTGCCGGTGTGTCGTTCAGGCGGCTGATGCGCCCCTACATGATATCGTGCGTGCTCATCTCCGCCCTCACGTTCTATCTCGGTGCCTACGTGATTCCCCACGGCACGATGATCAAGCAGAATTTCGAGTCGCTCTACAAGAACAAAAAGAAGATACTGGCAGCAGAAAACGTGCAGCTGCAGGTGGACAAAGGTGTCATCGCCTACATCCAGCACTATGACGACAACGCCAAGAAAGGCTACGGATTCTGCCTCGACAAGTTCGAGAACAAGAAACTCGTCAGCCACATGACAGCCAGCGAGATACAATACGACACCATCTCCGACTCAAAGTACCACTGGAAAGCATCGTTCTGGACCATCCGCAAACTGAAGGGACTGCGCGAGCACATCACCCAAGGCTCGGTCAAGGACACGGTGATCATGATGGAACCCACCGATCTGGTATACTCGCGCGGACAGCAGGAGACCTTCACCAGTCCGCAGCTGAAGGAATATATCTCTAAGCAGATGAACCGCGGTTCGGGCAACGTAGTGCAATACCAGGTGGAATACCACAAGCGCATCGCCATGTCGTTCGCCTCGTTCATCCTGACCACCATCGGACTGTCGCTCTCCTCGCGCAAGCGCAAGGGCGGCATGGGACTCTCGCTCGGCGTGGGTCTGGCGCTGAGCTTCGGCTACATCCTTCTCCAGACCGTCTCCGCCTCCTTCGCCATCAACGCAGGCATGCCCCCCGCCCTGGCGGCATGGATGCCCAACATCATATTCACGCTCGTGGCGTACTATTGCTACCGGCGCGCCCCAAGATAAAAGAAACAAACAACAAGACAATACATGAACTTTGAAGATTTAGATTTAAGCTATAACGTGCTCGACGCCCTCTACGATATGCACTTCGAGCAGTGCACACCCGTGCAGGAAAAGTGCATCCCCGAGATCCTCGACGGCAACGACGTGCTGGGCGTGGCACAGACCGGCACCGGCAAGACGGCAGCCTATCTGCTCCCGATACTGAGCATGCTCGACGACTACGACTACCCCAAAGATGCCGTCAACTGCCTCATCATGAGCCCCACCCGCGAGCTGGCACAGCAGATAGACCAGGCGATGCAGGGCTTCAGCTACTATCTCGACGGTGTGAGCAGCGTGGCGGTATACGGCGGCAACGACGGCAACAGATATGACCAGGAAATCAAGTCGCTCCGACTCGGAGCCGACGTGGTGATCGCCACGCCGGGCAGACTGATCAGTCACCTGAGCCTGGGCAACTTCGACCTGAGCAAGCTGTCGTTCTTCATCCTCGACGAGGCAGACCGCATGCTCGACATGGGATTCAGCGAAGACATCCTCCAGATAGCCAAGCACATCCCCAACACATGTCAGACCATCATGTTCTCTGCCACCATGCCCAACAAGATTGAGCAGCTCGCCAACACCCTGCTCAAGAACCCGAGCGTGGTGAAACTCGCGGTGAGCAAGCCGGCGGAGAAAATCAAGCAGAGTGCCTATGTCTGCTACGAGCCGCAGAAGACCGGCATCATCAAGCAGCTGTTCAAGCGCGGCGAACTGCACCGCGTGATCATCTTCTCGGGTTCCAAACAGAAGGTGAAAGACATCCACCGCAACCTGATGCGCATGAACATCAAGTGCGGCGCCATGCATTCTGACCTGACCCAGGCAGAGCGCGACGATATCATGTTCCAGTTCAAGAGCGGCAACATCGACGTGCTCGTTGCCACCGACATCATCGCACGCGGCATCGACATCGACGACCTTGAGATGGTCATCAACTACGACGTGCCCCACGACACGGAAGACTACGTGCACCGCATCGGCCGTACGGCACGCGCCAACCGCGACGGCGAAGCCATCACCTTCGTCAGCGAAGACGACATCTACTACTTCCAGCAGATAGAGAAATTCCTGGAAAAGACCATCGACAAGACGCCCATTCCCAAAGAGTTGGGCGAAGGTCCTGCCTACACACCAGGAGCAAGCCGTTCTGCAAGAGGCGGACGCGGAGGAAAGCGAGGCGGAAACGGTCGCGGAGGTAACGGTCGCGGAGGAAAACAAGGGAACAACCGTCATGGAAGAGGAAACCGGAGAAACGACGGGGAAAACAAACCCGACAAACCGCAGGACAAGAACAAGGCACAAGCGGGCAACAATCAGGGAAAACGCAGACGCAACGGCAGACGCCGCCCCCAGGCGAAAGGCGGAACCACAACAGCAGCCACGACCCCGAAAGAGGCTTGATGCTTCCAATCATGAAGAAGAAAATCATAGAACCATCTTTGTTTACGGATGCAGACTTCGGCATGCCACAAGCGCCGGAGCCGCATCCGAAACTTGTTTTATACGACCACACACCGCTGTTCCAAAGGCTTGCGCAATCGGATTTCCGCAGTCGCTTCCACCTGAGAAGGAAAGACCTGGAATATATCCGCGACAAGGGTATGGACACCATCCGCCGTCACGCCGCCGACTTTGTGGCACAGCGTCTGGCGCCAGCCTTCATCCCCAACGACGGGCGGCAGACGCCCATGAGAGGTCATCCCGTGTTCATTGCCCAGCATGCCACTGGTTGTTGCTGTCGTGGCTGTTTTAGCAAATGGCACCACATCCCGCCCGGTCGTCCACTCACCGCAGAAGAACAAGCATACGCCGTCAGCGTGCTGATGGCATGGATCAAGCGCGAAGTGTCAGCAGCCCAAAATGCATGACATGAATATTTCACTGCGATAAGGTCGACAAATGGCATGTCATGCATCTCGAACAAGCACAAGGGCTGCGGCGAGGGCGCCGCGCCTCCTACAACAAGCACAGATGTAGCCTATAGTAGTCGACCCAAAGGCACATGAATGGCATGTCACGCATTTGATATGCGACAAGGTCGACGCGGGGACGCGTCGACTACTATGCTGCGCTTGTTTCTTCGTTCAGAAGCGCTTGCCATAGTAGGTGCGGCGTCCCCGCCGCGTCCCCTAAGCTTGTACGAGATGCGGTAGTTAGGAGGCGCGGCGCCTCGCCGCAGTCCTTGCACTTGGAGGAAATTTCACATGCGAACAAACGAAAAGGAAGCGTGAAACACATGTCCGTGATTCACGCTTCCTTTTTGTTTCTGCTGTACGTTTCCGTCCTGTTAGAAGGGCAGGTCGTCGGCACTTCCACCATCTGCTGCAGGAGCTGCATCAGCTGCAGGCTGCGGAGGGAACGGAGCGTCGAACGGAGGAGCCACCGCAGCATCAGGCTGCTGCGCCTGTACACGGTCTACCTTCCATGCGTTGATCTGGTTGAACCAACGGCCGTTATACTCGTGCGCGTCCACATCGAACGACACGGTCAACTCCTCGCCGCTCTGTATGTTGAACTGCTTGATGCGGTCTTCACCGAATATTCTGAAGCACATCTTCTTCGGATATTGGTCGTGCGTTTCGATCACATACTCCTGCGACATCCATGCGTTGCCTGTACGAGCCGAGACCCCACTGTTGGCAGGGAGGACAGCTATGATTTTTCCTGTTATTTCCATTTATTCTCTAAGTTGTTTTGTTTTGGGAATTACCTTTGTTCAGCTTGCGAAATTACTAAAAATAGTTCAATAACGCCAACTTTTGCGTAATATTTTTGTTCCTCACATTTGATTTTTGTATTTTTGTAGTCGGTAAGAAAACACGCATGTAGAACGATTATAAATAATACAATAATGAGATTTTCCCTGTCAAGTACTGCCTTGAGCAGTCGTTTGTCCATACTCGCAAGAGTTATCGGTAGCAAGAATTCCATACAGATTCTTGACTGTTTCCTGTTTGAAATCAGCGGCAACGAGTTGAAAATGACGGCATCGGATAACGAGAACGTCATGGTGTCGACCCTTCAGCTCGACCAATGCGACGGCGAGGGATGCTTTGCAGTGCCCTACCAGACCATCCTCGATGCCGTGAAGGAGCTGCCCGAGCAGCCGCTCGACTTCGACATAGATCTCGACACGAACACCATCAAGATTGCCTATCAAAACGGACTGTATAACTTCACCACCCAGAACGGAGACGAATATCCCCGCACACTGCCAGTGACAGACGGCGCTACCATCTCGCTGCCAGCCCCCGTGCTCAACGCCAACCTCACCCGTTGCGTGTTCGCCACGGCACAGGACGAATTGCGCCCCGTGATGAACGGCATCTATTTCGACCTCACAGCCAACGGACTGGCCATTGTGGCAAGCGACGGACACAAGCTCGTGCGCAACCGCGTCCTCAACATTACCAGCGACACCCCTGCAGCCTTCATTCTCCCCAAGAAACCCGCCAACCTGCTCAAGAACGTGCTGGGCAAAGACGGCGGAGACGTGGTGATACGCTTCGATGGAAAGAACGCCGAAATATCCTTCGATGAAGGCTTGCTCATCTGCCGACTCATCGAGGGCCGCTACCCGAACTACAACTCGGTGATCCCCGCCGACAACCCCAACAAGGTGACCATCGACCGCAAATCGCTCATGAGCGGTCTGCGCCGCGTCATCCCATTCTCCAGCGACAGCAGCCAGCTCATCCGCCTGCACCTGGAAACAGGACGCATGGAAATCTCGGCAGAAGACATCGACTTCGCCACCAGCGCCAAGGAAAGCATCGCATGCGACTATAGCGGGAGCACGATGGACATCGGCTTCAAAGGATCAAGCCTTCAGGAAATACTCAACAACATCGACAGCGACGACGTGATCATCTCGCTGGCAGACCCCAGCCGTGCAGGAATCATCGTTCCGGCAGAACAACCCGAACAGCAGGATGTGTTGATGCTGCTGATGCCGATGCTGCTCAATGACTAAAGGACAGAAGAGAAACACAGAAACATGAAACTGAACCTGACAAAACCGCTCGTTGTCTTCGACCTGGAGACAACGGGCCTTGACTTTGTGAAAGACCGCATCATCCAGATATCTTATATAAAGGTGTCGCCCGACGGCACGGAAGAACGCGGAAACCACTATGTGAACCCCCTACGCGAAATCCCTGCGGAAGTGGTGGCGCTGACCGGCATCACCAACGAGCAGGTGGCAGACGCCCCTGCATTTGCAGAACTGGGACAGACCCTGGCACGGACATTTGCCGGATGCGACTTCGCCGGATACAACTCCAACCATTTCGACATCCCGATGCTCGCCGAGGAATTTCTCCGCGCAGGCATCGACTTCGACTTCAACAAAGTGCGCCTCATCGATGCGCAGACCATCTTCCACAAGATGGAACGCCGCAACCTCGCTGCCGCCTACAAGTTCTACTGCGGCAGAAAGATGGAAGACGACTTCAGGGCACACAGCGCCGACCAGGACACAGAAGCCACCTACCGTGTGCTGATGGGTGAACTTGACATGTATGCCCCCGGAAAGCAAGAGGAAGCCGAACGCCAACTGCCCAACGACATGGACACACTGGCGGAATTCTCAAAGAACAACGACAACGTGGACTTCGCCGGACGAATCGTGTGGAAAGACATGACCGACGGAAAAGGAAACACCATTGCCGACGCCCAGGGCAAGCCCCGCCGCCATGAAGTATTCAACTTCGGAAAATACAAAGGATGGGCTGTCGTCGACGTGCTGAACAGAGACCCCGGCTACTACAGCTGGATCATGAACAGCGACTTCACGCTCAACACCAAACAAGTGCTCACACGCATCCGTCTGAGCAACTTGAACAGCAAATAGAAAGATACGTATGCTGAAAGGAAAACACATCGTACTGGGCATCACCGGTTCTATCGCCGCCTACAAGTCCTGTCTGATCATCCGTGAGCTTGTCAAGCGCGGAGCCGAAGTGCAGGTGGTCATCACGCCCGCAGGCAAGGAGTTTATCACCCCCATCACCCTGTCGGCACTCACCCACAAGCCCGTGGTGAGCGAATTTTTCTCACAGCGCGACGGCACGTGGAACTCGCATGTAGACCTCGGACTGTGGGCAGATGCCATGCTCATTGCCCCCTGTACTGCCAGCACCCTCGGGAAAATGGCAAACGGGGTGGCAGACAACATGCTCATCACCACCTATCTGTCTATGAAAGCTCCCGTGTTCATCGCTCCCGCCATGGACCTCGACATGTATGCACACCCATCCACGCAGCGCAATATGAAGACGCTGGTGGAATACGGCAACCATATCATCGAACCGGGAAGCGGTTTTTTGGCAAGCGGACTGGAGGGAAAAGGAAGAATGGAAGAGCCCGCAGTGATTGTAGACCATTTGGACCGTTATTTCAACAGCAAAAAGAAACAACTTGAAGGCAAGCGGATTATGATTACCGCCGGACCCACCTACGAGAAGATAGACCCCGTGCGGTTCATCGGCAACTATTCATCCGGCAAAATGGGGTTTGCCATTGCCGAGGAATGTGCCAGCCGGGGTGCAGACGTGACGCTCATCGCCGGTCCGGTGTCACTCAGTTGCTCACCGAGCATCAAGCGCATAGACGTGGAGAGTTGCGAGCAGATGTATGAAGCCGCCGTTGAGCACTTCGCACAACAAGACATCGCCATCCTCAGTGCCGCCGTCGCCGACTTCAAGCCCGAGACTGTCGCCGACAAGAAAATCAAGCGCGAGAAAGACGACCTCGTGATACGTCTGAACCCCACACACGACATCGCCCGGGAGCTGGGGCAGCGCAAGAAAGAGGGACAGAAACTGGTGGGATTCGCCCTCGAAACCAACGACGAGGAATCCAATGCGGAAAAGAAGCTGAAGAAGAAGAACTTCGATTTCATCGTGCTCAACAGTCTGCGCGTGAAAGACACCTGCTTCGGTACGGACAACAACCAAATAGCCATCATCAGCGCCAACGGCAAGAAGACCTTTGACAAGAAGCCGAAGAGCGAGGTGGCAAAAGACATCATCGACGAAATATGCGAATTGTAAGTATACTGGCATCCCTATCGCTGCTTCTGCTGCCGGCGCAAATGAAGGCGCAGGAGCTGCAGGCAAAGGTGACCGTGAACCACAACCAGATTCAGGGCACCGATGCCAGCGTCTTCGACAACCTGAAAGAAACGCTTGAGAAGTTTTTCAACGACCGCCAGTGGACCAACCTGCAATTCCAAAAGAACGAGCGCATCAACTGCAACTTCAACATCACCGTCACGAAATACGACAAGAGCACCAACATCTTCACGTGCAATGCGCTCATACAAGCCAACCGCCCCGTGTATGATGCGGCGTATACCACTACGATATACAACAACCGTGACGGCGATTTCAACTTCGAGTTTTCCCAGTTCGACCAGTTGGAGTTCAACGAAGAAAACATCGACAACCAACTCACGGCACTCTGCGCCTACTACGCCTTTCTGATTATAGGTCTGGACCTCGACACTTTCTCGCCCAACGGCGGCGAAGACCTGTTGCAACGCTGCATGAACCTGACCAACAACGCGCAGAACCTCAGTTTTACGGGGTGGAAAGCCTTCGACAGCGACCGCAACCGCTTTGCCATCATCAACGACTATCTCGATGGAGGCATGCAGCCCTTCCGCCAGCTGCAGTATGACTACTACAGAAAAGGACTTGACGAGATGGCCAACAATGCGGAACGCGGACGGACAGCCATCACCACGGCACTGGAAGAAGGACTGAAGAAGAGTCACGAAAACAAGCCCCTGAGCCAACTGCCCCAGATATGGACAGACTATAAGAAGGAAGAACTCGCCAACATCTACAAGGGAAAGGGCACGCAGAAAGAGAAAGAAGCCGTCTACGACATTCTCTTCGGCATCAATGCCTCGCAGAACAACACGTGGGAGAAAATCAAACAATAACATGCTAAAACACTTATATATTAAGGACTTTACCCTTATCGACACGCTCGACATCGATTTGCACCCAGGCTTCTCGGTCATCACCGGCGAAACTGGAGCGGGAAAGAGCATCATCCTCGGTGCCATCGGACTGTTGCTCGGGCAACGCGCTGACACGAAAGCCATCAAAAGCGGAAGCAAACGGTGCGTCATCGAGGCACATTTCGACTTGTCGAAGTATGATATGGAGCCATTCTTCAACGAGAACGACATCGACTTCGATGCCGACGACTGCATCATCAGACGCGAGGTGTCGGCATCGGGCAAAAGCCGTGCATTCATCAACGACACCCCCGTGCCACTCACCACGATGCGCGAACTGGGCGAACAACTGGTGGACGTGCACAGCCAGCACCAGAACCTGCTGCTCAACAAGGAAGATTTCCAGCTTAATGTCATTGACATCATTGCCGATGACAAAGCTTTGCTCGCCACCTATACCGATGCATACAAACGGTATAAGGACGCCGTGAAGAAACTTGAACAACTGAAAACCGACATCGCCAAGACCAAGGAGGACGAAGACTTTATGCGTTTTCAATACCAGGAATTGGAAAAGGCACAGCTCAAACCGGGCGAACAGGAACAGCTGGAGCAGGAAAGCGAGACCATGAGCCACTCGGAAGACATCAAGACCGCACTCTATCAAGCCGACAATGCCATGAACAACGAAGACGGCAATGGGGTGCTCGACCAACTGAAGTCGGCAGCAAACAGCTTGAACAGCATCAAGGATGTCTATCAAGAAGTGAAAGAACTGGCTGAACGCACGGACAGCTGCTACATAGAACTTAAGGACATCGCCCAGGAAATCGGCAGCCTCAGCGAGAACATAGACTTCGACCCTTCGGAACTGGACAAGATAAACGCCAGACTGGACACCCTCTACGGACTGCAACAGAAATTCCATGTCGGCACCGTGCAGGAACTGATCGACATACAGGCAGACATCGCCGGAAAACTGGGACACATCGACAATAGCGACGAAGAGCTCAAGCAGTTGGAAGCCGACGTGCAACAACAGCTCGAAGCGTGCACAAAGCAAGCACGCCTGCTCACGGAAGCACGCCAAAAAGCCTCCAAGCAGGTGGAAGAAGAAATGCTGAAACGCCTGGTTCCGCTAGGCATCCCCAACGTGCGTTTCAACGTACGCATCGAGGCGAAAGAACTCAGCAGCAACGGTGCCGACAGCATCTCGTTTCTCTTCAGCGCCAACACCAGCACACCGATGCAACCCGTTTCGCAGGTGGCATCGGGCGGCGAGATTGCCCGCGTGATGCTTTCGCTCAAGGCGATGATCAGCGGTGCGGTGAAGCTGCCCACCATTATCTTCGATGAAATCGACACCGGCGTCAGCGGAAAGATTGCCGAGAAGATGGCACACATCATGCAGGAAATGGGCGACCACGGACGACAGGTCATCAGCATCACACACCTGCCCCAGATTGCAGCCCTCGGCAAACACCATTACAAGGTATATAAAGAAGAAAGTGAGCAAGGCACCATCAGCCACATGGATTGCCTATCCACAGAAGGACGCATCGTGGAAATAGCCCAGATGCTAAGCGGTAGCGACGTGACAGAAGCTGCCGTGAATAACGCAAAAGCCCTGCTCAACCAAAAGAACTAACGATAGAAAACATCTCACAAGCATCATGAAACATATCTGCACAGCCATAGCACTCCTCATCCTCTCGTTCCTCCCTGCCCTCGCCCAGCCTATAGCCGTCAGTACCGCAGCCAAATCCGTGTTCACGCTGACCACCTTTAAGGCAGATGGCAGCATACAGGCTTCTTCACACGGTGTGTTCATTTCTGCAGACGGAACCGCCATCAGTCCGTGGAAGCCCTTTGTGGGCGCCGACCATGCGGTGGTCATTGACAACAAGGGAAAGAAATATGATGTAGACTGCATCATCGGAGCCAACGAGCTGTACGACGTGGCGAAATTCTCCGTCAAAGGCAACACCATCAGAGCAGCCTTTGCCGCCAAGCAAGCCACAGCCGGAAGCCAAACATGGAAAGTGAACTATACTGTAGGAAAGGCTGAAGGAAAGCAGATGAAGATAGAGCGCGTGGAACAGTTCATGGACAAATACCCCTATTACATCCTCGCCACCCCTATTGAAGACAACGACTGCGGATGCCCGCTCGTGGATGCGGCAGGCAATCTGCTCGGTCTGCTCCAGAAATCGGGCGACGACTGCCATGCCACAGGAGCCGGACTGGCAGCCGACCTGCAAGTGAGCGGTCTGACATCCACTGATCCCGTGCTGCGCCAGACTTCCATCCGCACCGCCCTTCCCGACAATGAGAAGGATGCCACAATCGCCCTGATGCTTGCCGCCCGGAACGACTCGGCACGCTATCTGGAAACCATCAACGAATTCATACGCAAATTCCCGCTCAATCCCGACGGCTATACCACAAGAGCACAGGTGGAACAAAACTTCAACCGCTTTGCCGAAGCCGCCAAGGACATGGAGACAGCCATTGAAAAGGCGACACAGAAAGACGGCGTGCATTTCAGCTATGCCAAGTTGATATATCAGAAAGAACTCTACAAGGCAGATATGGCGTATCCGGCGTGGTCGCTCAACAAAGCCATCGAGGAGACACAAACCGCCTACGCCCTCAACCCCCAGCCCCTGTACAAACATCTTGAGGCGCAAATCAGATACAGCAAGGGCGAATATCCACAAGCCTACGACCTGTTCATGGACTTGACACGGACAACATTCCGCAACCCGGAGCTGTTCTACGAAGCTGCACAATGCAAGATGCAGCAAAAGGCAGAAGACCAGGAAATCCTGCAACTGCTTGACAGCGCCGTTGCCACGTGCCAGACACCCAACACACAGGCCGATGCCGTCTACTACATCGCACGCGCCTCACAACTCGACAAGATGGGAGAATACAGAAAAGCCCTGCTCGACTACAACAAATACGACACGCTGCGCCTGGGACGCGTGAACGCACAATTCTTCTACACGAGAGAACAATGCGCTATGAAATGCCGCCTCTACCAACAGGCACTCGACGACATCACCCTCGCCATCCGCCTCTCCCCACAAGAACCATTGTTCTATGCAGAAAAGGCAAACGTGCAGCTGCGCGTGGGACAATACTATGAAGCCATCGCCACCGCATCACAATGTCTGAGCATCTCGTCCGACAACCCGGATGCCTACCTGATACTGGGACTGGCACAAATACAGACCGGACAAAAGAAGGAAGGCAAGGAAAGTCTGCAAAAGGCGAAAGAACTCGGGAACGCCCAAGCACAGAGTTTCATAGACAAATTCAAATAAAAAGGCAAATAACGCTCGCCTTTTGAAAGAATATTACTACCTTTGCGCAATAATTTGGTAAAAAAAAGTATATGGAAGTAGCCATTGTCAAATATAATGCAGGAAACATTTATTCTGTGGTCAACGCCTTGAAACGGTTGGGGATAGAACCACACCTGACAGACAGTCCCGAAGAACTGTCGAAGGCAGACAAAGTGCTGCTGCCGGGACAAGGCGACGCAAAAGTCTGCATGGACTGCCTGAAAGAGAAAGCTCTCGACAACGTGATACGCTCCTTGCAGCAGCCCGTATTGGGAATATGCGTCGGACAGCAACTGATGTGCCGCCACTCGGAAGAAGGCGACGTGGACTGTATGGACATCTTCCCCGTTGACGTGAAACGTTTCATACCCACGCGCCACGAAGAGAAAGTGCCTGCCATGGGATGGAACAAGATATACGAACTGAAGACTCCACTTTTCAACCACCTGCACGACCAGGACTTCGTCTATTTCGTACACAGCTATTACGTGCCCGAATGCGACTGGACGATAGCCACCGCCGACTACATACACCCCTATAGCGCTGCCCTCAACAAGGACAACTTCTATGCGACCCAATTTCACCCCGAGAAAAGCGGAAGTGTCGGGGAGCAAATATTAAAGAACTTTCTCTTTGAAGTGAAATGAGCAACAAACTGAACATAGAACTCATCCCTGCCATCGACATTATCGACGGCAAATGCGTGCGCCTGACCAAAGGAGACTATGACCAAAAAAAGGTCTACGACGACAACCCGGTCAGGGTGGCACAGCGTTTCGAGCAACTGGGGTTCAAGCGCCTGCATGTGGTCGACCTCGACGGAGCCAAGTCGAAACACATCGTCAACGCACCCGTCTTGAAGGCCATCACCGAACAGACACACCTGAAAGTGGACTTCGGCGGCGGTATCAAAAGCGAAGACGACATACAAAAGGCATTCGACAGCGGAGCATCATTCGTCACAGTAGGCTCCGTGGCAGTCACCCACCCAGAGCTGTTCTGCTCATGGCTCGACAAGTT
The DNA here is from genome assembly GCA_963654295.1 of Lachnospiraceae bacterium. GTDB lineage: Bacteria > Bacteroidota > Bacteroidia > Bacteroidales > Bacteroidaceae > Prevotella. The sequence goes on from CAVJZZ010000034.1 coordinate 18,443, forward strand.
CGGTGCAGAGCGCATCATCCTTGGGGCAGACGTGAGAAACGGGAAAGTGTCGATCAACGGATGGAAAGAAGACTCGGCACAAGACTTGTTGCCGTTCCTCAAATACTACGTAGACCGTGGTGTGCGCAATGTGCTTTGCACGGAGATATCCAAAGACGGTACACTGCAAGGACCTGCCACCGCTTTATATACGGAAATCATGCGCCACTATCCACAGCTAAATCTGATTGCCAGCGGCGGTGTGTCGAGCCATGACGACATTCTCGAACTTGACGCCAAAGGTATTCCCGCCGTGGTCTTCGGCAAGGCGTTTTATGAGGGACGCATCGACATGAGCCGCTTGATGCCCGCTCCGCACGGGACACTCGCCAAGCGCATCATCCCCTGCCTCGATGTGAAAGACGGACAAACCGTGAAAGGCACGAACTTCGTGAACCTCAGGCATGCCGGTGATCCCGTGGAAATGGGCAAGGCTTACAGTGCAGCCGGTGCCGACGAACTGGTGTTTCTCGACATCACCGCCAGCTTTGAAGGAAGGAAGACGTTTACCGACATGGTGACCCGAGTGGCAGCCGAAATCAACATACCCTTCACCGTAGGCGGAGGCATCCATGAACTGGCAGACGTAGAACGACTGCTCTATGCCGGTGCAGACAAGGTGAGTATTAACTCTGCCGCTATCAAGAAACCGGAACTCATTGATGAGATATCAGCACGCTTCGGCTCACAGGTGTGTGTATGCGCCATTGACGCCCGATGTGAAGAAGACGGGAGATGGCAATGCTATCTGAACGGAGGTCGTGTGCCCACGGGCAAGGATCTCTTCGAATGGGCACACGAAGCGGCAGAACGAGGTGCTGGGGAAATCCTGTTCACCAGCATGAACCACGACGGAGTGAAACAAGGATTCGCTCTCGAAGCCCTCGCCCGTCTGAGCGACTCGCTCCCCATCCCGATTATCGCCAGCGGCGGAGCCGGAACGATGGAACACTTCAAAGACGCTTTCATAGAAGGAAAGGCTGACGCCGCACTTGCAGCCAGCGTGTTCCACTTCGGCGAAATAAAGATAAGCGACCTGAAACACTATCTTAGAGGCGAAGGTGTGAACGTGAGAATATAACCCAAAGGAAAAGAAATATAAACATACAAAAAGATATGACGGAAATAGATTTCGACAAAATGGACGGACTCGTGCCTGCCATCATCCAGGATGCAGTGACCAAGAACGTACTCATGCTTGGATTCATGAACAAAGAGGCATACGAGAAGACAATAGAAACAAAGAAGGTGACCTTCTATAGCCGCACACGCAAGACCCTCTGGACCAAGGGGGAGACGTCGGGCAACTTTCTTAACTTGGTGAGTATCCAAAACGACTGTGACAAAGACACGCTGCTCATCAAGGTCAATCCGACAGGACCCACATGCCACAAAGGAACAGACACCTGCTGGGGCGAAACAAACGATGCTAACCCTCTGATGTTTCTCTCTTTCCTCCAAGACTTTATCGAGAAGCGTCATCAAGAGATGCCGGAAGGTTCTTACACCACCTCACTGTTCAACGACGGATTGAACCGCATGGCACAGAAAGTGGGCGAAGAAGCCTTGGAGGCAGTCATTGAGGCAGTGAACGGCACCAACGAACGACTGATTTATGAAGGAGCCGACATGATTTATCACCTCATCGTGCTGCTCACCAGCAAAGGTCTGCGCATTGAAGACCTCGCTGCAGAACTGAGGACAAGACACGACCCCAACTGGAAAAAACACTAACAAGATTTGCAACCACAGAAATCATCCGCTATGCTGATTGACTACAAGGGCGTGAACATCCGCCAAGACGACACGAACATCCTGGAAAACGTGGACTTCCACGCCGAAGAGGGTGAGTTTATCTATATCATAGGTAAAGTGGGATCTGGCAAAAGTTCGCTTCTCAAGACTATCTACTGCGAACTTGACATAGAGCAAGCCGAACAGGCAGAAGTGCTCGGACGAGACATCCGTGCCATCAAGCGTAAGGAGATACCGGCACTCCGCAAGGAAATGGGCATCATCTTCCAGGATTTCCAACTGCTCCACGACCGCACCATCTACAAGAACCTGCTGTTCGTGCTGAAGGCTACCGGATGGAAAGACAAGAAAAAGGCAGACGCCCGCATCGACGAAGTGCTCACCGAAGTAGGGCTACAAGACCGCAAGGATCGCATGCCACACGAGCTTTCAGGTGGAGAACAGCAACGCATTGCCATCGCCCGAGCCATACTCAACAAGCCGCGCATCATCATTGCCGACGAGCCGACAGGAAACCTTGACCCCGAGACGGCAAGCAATATCGTCAATCTGCTGAAGCAAATCAGCCTTTCCGGGTCTTCTGTCATCATGACAACCCACAACATACCTATGCTCGACAAATTCCCGGGCATCGTATATCGCTGCCACGACCGCCATGTGAGCGACGTGACAGCTGAATTCAACCAGGTGGAGATAGTGGAAGAAGACTGACCCGTCTTCCTTCGCCCCCCTCTCCCACCCAACATCACGAAACACTAAAATCCAAAGAATATGAAAGTAATGAAATTCGGAGGTACTTCAGTGGGCTCTCCAGAGCGCATGAAGCACGTTGCCTCCTTGATAACAAAATCTGGGGAACCTACATTTGTTGTTCTTTCTGCCATGAGTGGAACCACCAACTCACTTGTCGAGATTTCAAACTATCTCTACAAGAAGAACCCCGAGAGTGCCAATGAGGTTATCAACACTTTGGAGAACAAATACATGCAGCATGTGGAAGAACTCTATTCCACCAACGAATGGAAAGAAAAGACCCGCAAGTTTCTGCAGGAAGAATTCAATTACCTGCGCTCTTTCTCCAAGGACCTGTTCACCAGCTTCGAAGAGAAGAGCGTGGTGGCACAAGGAGAAATCATGAGCACCAATATGGTGGTGAACTATCTGAAAGAGACCGGCATCAAAGCCACTCTGCTCAACGCCCTCGACTTCATGCGTACAGACAAGAACGCAGAACCCGACCCGCAATACATCAGTGAAAAGCTGGCTGCTGTGATGGAAGAAAACAAAGGTCAGCAGATCTACATCACACAGGGATTCATCTGCCGCAACGCATACGGCGAAATCGACAACCTGCAACGTGGAGGCAGCGACTATACGGCATCGCTCATCGGTGCTGCCCTGCCAGCAGACGAAATCCAGATATGGACAGATATCGACGGTATGCACAACAACGACCCGCGCGTGGTCGAGCACACTGAAGCCGTGCACCAGCTTAACTTCGAAGAAGCTGCCGAGCTCGCCTATTTCGGTGCGAAAATTCTCCACCCCACGTGTGTGCAACCCGCCAAGTATGCAGGCATTCCTGTCCGTCTGAAGAACACCCTCGATCCAGACGCTGCTGGAACGATCATCGACAACGTGATTATGAGAGGCAAGATCAAGGCCGTAGCCGCCAAAGACAATATCACGGCAATCAAGATCAAGAGTAGCCGCATGCTGCTCGCCACAGGTTTCCTCCGCCGCGTGTTTGAAATCTTCGAAAGCTACCAGACTCCCATCGACATGATTTGTACCAGTGAGGTAGGCGTGTCCATGAGTATCGATAACGATTCGCACCTGAACGAAATCGTTGACGAGCTGAAGAAATACGGAACGGTGACTGTAGACAACGACATGTGTATCATCTGCGTAGTGGGCGACCTCGACTGGAGCAACGTGGGCTTTGAGACTCTCGCCACAGACGCCATGAAAGAGATACCTGTGCGAATGATTTCCTATGGTGGAAGTAACTACAACATTTCCTTCCTCATCCGCGAAAAGGACAAGAAGCGTGCGCTCCAAAACTTAAGCAATGTGCTCTTCAAGTAAAGACAACACAACAACACACATACAGACACATGAAAGGAACATTCCCTGTAAACAAATTCAAAGGCATCGAAACGCCTTTCTACTATTATGATACTGACGTACTGCGTGCCACACTTGCCGAAATACGCAAGGAGGCGGACAAGCACGACAACTTCGTGGTGCACTATGCCGTGAAGGCAAATGCCAACCCCAAGGTGCTCAACATCATCTGCCAGGCTGGTTTGGGAGCAGACTGTGTGAGCGGCGGAGAAATCGAAGCCGTTCTCAAGGCGGGCTTCAAACCCTCATCCATCGTTTATGCCGGAGTGGGCAAGAGCGACTGGGAAATCAACCTGGGACTCGACAAAGACATCTTCTGCTTCAACGTGGAGAGTCAGGCGGAGCTTGAGGTCATCAACGAACTTGCCGCAGCACGTAACAAGGTGGCACGAGTGGCACTCCGCATCAACCCCGATGTTGGGGCTCACACACACGCCAACATCACCACGGGACTGGCTGAAAACAAGTTCGGTATCGCCATGGACGACATGGATGCCGTGATAGAAGAAGCCGGAAAGATGGAGAACGTGGAATTTGTAGGACTCCACTTCCACATCGGAAGCCAGATACTCGACATGGGCGACTTTTGCGCACTCTGCAACCGCATCAACGAGTTGCAGGACAAACTGGAAATGCGCCACGTGAAGGTAGAGAACATCAACGTGGGCGGCGGTCTCGGCATTGACTATGAGCATCCCAACAAGGCACCCATCCCTAACTTCCAAGACTTCTTCAACACCTACGCCCAGCATTTGAAGTTGCGCGAAGGTCAGAAGTTACACTTTGAGTTGGGGCGCGCCGTGGTAGCACAATGCGGAACGCTGATTACCAAGACCCTCTACGTGAAGCAAGGAACAGCCAAGCAGTTCGCCATCGTCGACGCCGGCATGACAGACCTTATCCGCCCTGCCCTCTACCACGCATACCACAAGATAGAGAACATCAGCAGCGACGAGCCATTACATACCTACGATGTGGTCGGTCCCATCTGCGAGTCGAGCGACGTGTTTGCCAAAGCCATCGATATCAACGCCTGTCACCGCGGCGATCTGATTGCCTTGCGTTCCGCCGGAGCCTACGGAGAAATCATGGCATCGCAATACAACTGCAGGAAACTGCCAAAAGGCTATATTACAGAGGACTTTTAAACTATGATTATTGACGATTTAACGATTATTGTCAGCGTCATACTTCTACTCCTGGCCATCATCACACCGATGATAAACAAGTTCTTCCGCAAGCTTGCCCTCGATGAAGAAACCCTCCCCACGGACGGAAATCTGCCGAAAATATCGGTGATTGTCATCGCCCACGGCAACGCTAAAGAACTTGACGACCATCTGTCACTGTTCCTCACCCAGGACTACGCCCCCGGCTACGAGGTGATTGTGGTGACGAGCAAAACGGACACAGAGGCTGAAGACGTGCTGAAACAATACTCCAACAATCCTCACCTCTACACCACCTTCACCCCAGACTCGTCGCGCTACATGAGCCGACGCAAACTTGCCATCACGCTGGGCGTGAAGGCAGCCAAAAACGAATGGGTGATACTCACCGACGCTTATTGCCGTCCATCGTCCGACAACTGGCTCACGATGATGGCGGCAAAGTGTGAGGGAAGTACCAACCTCGTGTTGGGCTACACGCGATACGATGAGGAGACAGGCGCATACTGCCGTTTTGAGCATCTGAGCGACACCTTCTATATCTTGCGCGAAGCACAACAAGGCACAGCATACCGTGCCGCAGGCAAGAATATAGCGTTCCGCAAAAGCGAATTTATGGAGCGTAATGGTTATCAAGGCAACCTGAAATACATCTATGGCGAATACGACTTCCTAGTCAACAAATATGCCAAAGAAGGATGCACCCGGACAGTGATTGCCCCCGACAGTTGGCTGATAGAAGATACACCGTCAGACAAGCGGCGACGCAACAGGCACATCTACTACCAGGAAACGCGCAAGCACTTGCAGAGAAGCCTCTCCCACCGATTGGCGTTCAACACAGACCAGTGGGCGCTGCACTTCAACTGGATAGCCATTCTCGCCGCTATCACATGGGGCACTCTGACCCAGCACTGGCTGATAGACATTGCTGCTGCAGTGGCCCTAATCGTGACCACGACACTCAGAATGCTGATTGCGAAGAAAGCCCTTGCCCTGTTCGATGACCACATCGCCTTGTGGAAAGTAGTCTTTTACGAAATTGGACTGGTTTGGCACAACCTCATCTACAAGCTAAGGTATGCCAAGACCGACAAGTACGACTTTATCTGTCACAAGATATAACCCTATTATGAAAGTATTACACTTCATTACATCTATCGACAGCGCTGACATATACCCTGCGGAGTATATGTCGGCGCTTTTGCGTTGCATGGGAATGCAGGCGGAAGTGCATCTCGCCTCTTTCCATACAGCCGGAGCAACACCGATAGAGCATGCACAAGTCCATCTGTTCGACTATCCAAAGCACATGGCAGACAGCTCTTTCAATAGGGGCTTCGACCGCATGCTCACAGAACTTTCACCAGAAATCATCCACATCCACGGCTGTTGGGACCGCACGCTATGGGATGCCGTCCGACTATCTTCGGGACATGACATCCCCGTGGTGCTCTCGCCTCACGGTGCATTGGAACCCACGGTCATGCAGACATTCTTCCTCACGCGACGTTTGCCACGCCTCGTGGCATACCAATACCGTACTCTTCTCAAGGCTGATGTGGTTCTCTCATCGACCGACAGCGAGGAAGAGAGTTTGAAGAGCATGCTCTGGAACCAGCGCATCACCATCATTCCAGACCCACGGCTCGTGCCGGACGTGAGCTACGAACAAGTGAGCAACCAGTTGCTGGCTCTCTACCGCAAGACGATAGACACCACCTGCAGCTACCATGCTCTCGACCATGAAGCACAAGAAGCGGTAAAGACACTATTGCGTGAAGGCACCGCCACCAACCAAGACCAGGTGAGCACACCTGAAGAAACCGCCGAGACACTACGACAGATGCCGTTGCACACCTGGCGCAAGTTGCTTATCATCGCCCACGACAACCACCTTGAGCAAATCTATAACCACGCCTTTGACAGGCTTGGTATTGCCCATCCAGACATTGACGTGAGCCAGATAGACCGCTTCGACCGCACAGCAAAAGGCATACCGGCAACGCTGCCCGATGACACGTTGCTCCATGCCACCCCATTCACGAAGTCGAAACTCGGCAATATCAGCGATCCCGTCGTCAAAAGGATTGCCGTGATGTTGCTCAATATCCAGCATCTTGTTCATACGGGCGATATCCTCCTCGGTCATCTCGCCCAACTGTACACCACCCTCAGATACGAGAACTATGACGAAGACATCTTTGCCCAAGCCATGAAATCCCTGCGTACAAAAACGTTTGCAGAGAAAACGGAACTGCTACTCCATTACTTCTTCGGTCTCACCGAGGGATTCATGCCCATACCGGCGTGCAAGCCGCAACAGGCACGCACACTCATCAAACAAACCATTAAATCGTTATGACCATGACACAACGCCATTATGACATCTCGAAAGACATGCGCTATCTGCAACTGCTGTCACACACATTCCCTACCATAGCCGACGCCAGCACGGAAATCATCAACTTGCAGGCCATTCTCAACCTACCCAAAGGCACTGAGCACTTCCTTGCGGACCTGCACGGAGAGTATGAAGCGTTCCAACACGTGCTCAAAAACGCATCAGGCAACATCAAGCGAAAAGTCAACGAACTATTCGGCAACGAACTGCGTGACAGTGAGATACGGGAGATATGCACTCTCATCTACTATCCAGAACAGAAACTCGAGCTGGTGAAGGCAGCCGAAGATGAGATAGACGACTGGTACCACATCACGCTTAACCGCCTGGTGAAGGTGTGCCGGGAAGTGTCGAGCAAATACACCCGCTCGAAAGTGCGCAAGTCACTCCCCGCCGACTTCAGCTATATCATTCAAGAACTGCTCCACGAGCACACCGACGATGTGGACAAGACCGCCTATGTGAACGCCATCATCGACACCATCATCTCGACGGGACGCGCCGATGACTTCATCATCACACTTGCCAACGTGATACAACGCCTCGCCATTGACCAACTCCATATTCTCGGTGACGTCTACGACCGCGGTCCAGGTGCCCACATCATCATGGACACGCTGTACAACTACCACAGTTGGGACCTCCAGTGGGGTAACCACGACATCCTGTGGATGGGAGCCTGTGCGGGAAACTTCGCCTGTATCTGCAACGTGATACGACTCTCGCTGCGCTACGCTAACCTGACCACATTAGAAGAAGGATATGGCATCAACCTCATTCCGCTCGCCACCTTTGCCATGGAGACCTACAAAGACGATCCGTGCACCGAGTTCATGCCAAAACTGGGCAATAACGCCAACCACATGGACGACAAGACCATCCGTCTCACCGCCATGATGCACAAAGCGATTACCGTGTTACAGTTCAAGGAGGAGGCGCGCATCTTCAGCCTGCATCCCGAATGGAACATGACAGACCGCGACGTGCTTGGTTTCATCGACTACCAGCGCGGCACGTGCACGCTAGACGGCAAAGAGTATCCCATGCGCAGCTGCCACTTCCCCACCGTTGACCCACAACATCCCAACGAGTTGACTGCCGACGAAAAGGCACTGATGGAGAAGCTGCGCCATTCTTTCCTGGTCAGCGAGAAATTCCACAAACATGTGCGCGCCATGCTCGGACACGGCAGCATGTATAGCGTCATCAACAACAACCTGCTCTTCCATGCCTCCATCCCGCTCAACGAAGACGGAAGCATGAAGGAAGTGGAACTATGCCCGGGCGAACGCTACAAGGGAAAAGACCTGATGCAGCACATCGACAGGCTCATCCGCACGGCGTTCCAGAACGACACTCCCAAAGAGGAGCGCGACTATGCCATCGACTATTTCATCTACCTGTGGTGCGGCAAGAACTCTCCGCTCTTCGACAAATCGAAGATGGCGACCTTCGAGCGCTACTTCATCGAAGACAAGTCGACGCACACGGAGGACAAAGGCTACTACTACCTGCTACGCGACAACCCGACCGTGGTAGACCATATCATGGATGAGTTCGGTGTGACCGGTCCCAACCGCCACATCATCAACGGTCATGTGCCCGTGCACGCTTCAAGCGGAGAAAATCCCATCAAGGCTACAGGCAAGCTCATGGTCATTGACGGCGGGTTCTCGCAAGCCTACCATGCAGAAACAGGTATCGCTGGCTATACGCTCGTGTATCACAGCCGCGGTTTTCAGCTCGTCCAGCACGAACCATTTACCAGCGCCGACGATGCTATCGTGCGTGGCACAGACATCAAGAGTTCCTACCAGATTGTCGAAATGTCTACCCACCGTATGTTGGTGGCAGATACCGACAAAGGTGAGGACATCCGCGGACAAATCAAAGACCTCGAAGAACTGCTCTATGCCTACCGCCACGGCTTCATCAAAGAGCACGACACGAAGAAATAAAGGCTCATGGGAGATAGTCCGTGGATGAAACACCCCTACTAGCCAAATATCTTGGCCATACGGTACATAATTCAAAAAAGTATTACCT
>CAVJZZ010000035.1:0-27932 GCA_963654295.1 Lachnospiraceae bacterium
TGAAGGGATTTACGATGGATGATGAACGATTGAAGAACTTGGGTGGCGGCAACTATTGGAAAGAACTTCTGGACCGCATTCGTGACATCCGTTCTTCTGAGAAAGTTCTCTATCGTCAGGTGCTTGACATTTATGCCACTAGCGTGGACTACGACCCTCGTACTGAGGCATCAAGGCTTTTCTTCAAAATCGTGCAAAACAAGATTCATTACGCCGCCCATGGCCATACTGCCGCTGAAGTTATCTATGAGCGGGCGGATGCCGACCAACCGTTTATGGGGTTGACCACCTTCGAGGGTGAGCTGCCTGCCATCAAAGACATTAAGATCGCCAAGAATTATCTGAAGGAGAATGAACTGAAGATACTCAACAACCTCGTTTCCGGATATTTCGATTTTGCGGAGATCATGGCATTGGAGCATCGTCCCGTCTATATGATGGACTATGTGAAACAGCTGGATTCCATTCTCCAGTCAACGGGTCGTCCATTGTTGAAAGGCTCAGGTAGTGTTAGCCATGAGGAAGCCATGGACAAGGCTTTGCGAGAATACCGCAAATATCAAGTAAAGACTTTGACTCCCGTGGAAGAGGCTTATTTGGAGTCGATCAATGCACTTGGCAGAATCGCCAAGAAAAAGGGAAGGCAGAATAGAGAGAAATGAGACCCATCCAACATTTCCCCCTTAAAATGTGTATTTTGCGGCAAGATTCCCTCATGAAATGTGTATGGAAACTTTGAGATTCCCTCATGAAATGTGTAAAATCTTATAAAACTAACTTGAAAAGAGATGATTAGACGATATGGAGCGATTGGCAATAAACGACTTGGTGGAAGGAAAGTGACAGAAAAGGGCAACAGGATAAGACTTTTCCTGCTGCCCTTTTTGAAGTATATTCGGCAAGGGCATGCCCGGTAGGCTATGGGGTTACATATTCTTGCAAGGTTCGTTGCTGTGGCTTTCTACTTTCTCGCCTTTCTTCAACAAGCGCACCTGGTAACCTATCTTGCCGAAAGCCTGGCTCAGTTTGTCGGTCGAGGTCTTGTCTGCATCATATTTGATGGTTACCGTCTGTTTCTCCACGCTGGTCTCGATGCTCTTCACGCCCTTTTCAAAGCGCAGGTTCCCCTTGATCTTCTTCTCGCAATTCTCGCAGTGCATCTGCGGCTGGGTGGTGAAGACGGCAGTCTTGATGTCCTTGGCATAGCCTGTGGCGGCTACCAGGAGTGTGATGGCGAGTGTGGCGAGTCTTGATTTCATTTCCATAACTTCTCGTTTTTATGTTGTTTACAGTTTGATTCTCATTCCCATATATCCCATGGCGCCCTCCACAGGACCCCATATGAGGGTTGGTTCGAAGTCTTGTCCCCATGGATGGTCAGCGGCGATGATGGGATTCTTTTGCCGGTAGCCTGTCAGGTTCTCTCCGCCTACATAGAGCGAGAAGTGGCGAAACTCGCGGGTGAGTTGTGCTGTCAGCTGTTCGTAGGCATGGAAGCGCGGTTGCCATGAGGGTGTTCCGTCGGCGAGTGTATAGGCTGTGGGCATGCGTCCGCCGCCGTTGAGCTGTAGAGTAACATCGAATTTCCACAGTTCGAGCGGACTCTTGTAGCTCAGGCTCACCAGCCCTTTATACTTGCTTTGCAGCGGTTTCTCCATCAGTCTTCCGCCATATGTGGTCTTCACATCGTTCAGGCGGTAGGCGGCAGTGAGCGACAGGATGTCAAGAAGCGGGTAGGTGAAGTCCACCTGTAGCGTGTTGCTGTATGATTTGCCCCGTAGGTTGGCGATGTGCAACGTGTGCGGGTCGGTGTCGTAGTCTACGATGGCTTGGCGCGAGAACCGGGTGTAGTAGTATTCTGCGTTCAGTTTCAAGGTCTTCCCCCATAGCGGAATGTTCCATCCCGTGCTCACTCCGTAGTTCCATGCTGCCTCTTGTTCCAGGTCGTCGATGACGAGTGTGCGCCCTGAAGCCATCAGGTAGTTCATCTCGGCAAGCGGGTGCACCGTGCGGCATCCCTTTCCTGCGGAGAGGCGTAGACTGAACAGACTGGTCGGCATCCACTTCACATGCATGCGTGGAGTGACGAATGTGCCGTAAAGGCTGCTGTGGTCTATGCGCAGTCCTGCCATTGCCACCAGGCGCTCGTACATATTGAACGTGTATTGGGCATAGGCGCCGGGGGTGGTTTCACGCTCGTTGATACGTTCGCCCGTGGCGTGTTGCCCCAGGTAGTCGTAGTTGATGCTTGCGCCTGCCGACAGGTTGTGCAGCGTCCCGAAGTTGGTCTCATACATCAGTTGTGCATAGACGTTCTTCTCGTTCACGTCGTATTGCTTGTGCCCATAGTAAGCCTGCTGCTCGTGCATCGATGTGCTGGCCATCAGGGCGAGGTTGCCTCCACGGGCAGGGTCGAGCACGAAGGCGTGCTTCATGTAGCCTTCATAGCGGTCGGTGCGTATGCCTATGCGGTAGCGTTCTTCCGACGTGCTGTGTCGATGTTCCGTTTGTCCGCTCGTGCGGTTTTCGTTGATGAGGCTCAGTCCACCGTGGAAGATATAGCGGTCGCCTTTCCACACCCAGCGGTTCGACAGGTTGTATTGGCGCACTTGTGGCATGTCGATGAAGCCGTCGTTGTTTTGATCGTGGTGCCCCCAACTGTTCTCAAAGTGGAGCAGGAGGTTGGCAGACAAGCGCTTGTCGAGATGCAGGTTGGCGTCGGCATTGGCTTCCATCTTCGCTTTGGTGTTGCCATAGAGGTTCACGTTGACCGCCTGTTCAGCCTCGGGCTTCAGATATTCCACGTTGAGCTGGCCGGTGATAGCCTCATAGCCGTTCTTCACCGAGGCGTTGCCCTTTGACACTTGTATGCTCTGCATCCATGGTCCGGGCACGTATCCCAGTGCGTAGGGCAGGGCAGCACCGCGGAAGGCGGGCAGGTTTTCGCTGAGCATCTGCACGTATGTGCCACTCAAGCCGAGCAACTTGATTTGCTTGGCTCCCGTAGTGGCGTCGCTGTAGTTCACGTCGACCGAAGGGTTGGTCACGAAACTCTCGCCCAGGTTGCAGCAGGCAGCCTTGAACAGTTCCTGTCGGGTGATGACAGTGCCGTTGACGGCACCTGCCATGCGTCGGGTCGTACTGCCCGATGTGACGGTCACCCCGTCGAGATGTTGCCCCTTGATGGTTGTGGAGTCCTGTTGTGCCTTGCAGGTGGCATGGACTGCCAGCAACGTGAGTGCGGAGAGTGTTGTCTTGATGTCCATATAATGATCCGTAATGTTGGTTTGCGGTTGCAAAGGTAGCAACGTGTGCGGCAACGGCTGTTACGGAATTTTGGATATGATTTATAACTTATAGATGTCTTCCCACCGGTCGCGCAGATCGGGCATGCTGCCGAACACGATGCTGGCACCTTCCTGCAGCAACGCGGTGTCGGGCAGGGGACCGGTGTTCACACCGATGGTGAAGATCTGTGCTGCCACGGCGGCACGCACACCCAACGGCGCGTTTTCCACGACGATGGCTTCCCATGGTTCCACACCTGCTTTCTTCAGTCCTTTCAGGTAAGGCTCCGGATTTGGTTTGCCGTGCGTCACGTCGAAGCTCGACACGATGAGTCTGGGAGTTACCAGTCCTTCAAACTCCTGCGCCAGCTTTTCGAGCAGAGAGTGCTGACCGCTGCCGGTCACAACGACGATGGTCAGCCCGTCGCGCTTGATTTTCATCATCAGTTCTTTCACGCCTTCCATCACCTTAGCCCGTGGACATGTGCTGAACACGCGCGACTTCTCGTCATACATTCGCTGTGCTTCTTCATCGGTGATGTCTCGGTTCTTCTGCTGTTTCATCAGCATCTTGATGGTCTCCACGCCTCTCATGCCTTCATATTTGTAGGCATCAGACTCCTGCATCCGGATGCCGAACGACTCCATGGAGTGCTTCCAACTGTAGGCGTGGTTGGGCATAGAGTCGTACAACACGCCGTCCATGTCGAACAAGACCGCTTTAGGCGTGAACGTCCCGAACCGTGTCCGGGCGAGATATTCTTCTTTTTCCTTCTCGTACATATTCTTATAAAGGGTAATCTTTCGGGGTGCAAAGTTAGTGCAAAATGTTGAGATGCCGCCCAAATTATCAAAAGTTCGTGCAAATAGAATGTGGCTCCTTCTTGATGAAGTGGGCTTTCTTTCCCCAAGAATACCCTTGTTTTTGTGTTCAAGGCTAACTGAAATCTCCGTTCCGTAGTTCGGAACCGTCATTCCGAACTACGGAACGTACATTCCGAACAATGGAACCGCCATTCCGAACTACGGAACGGAGATTTTGAATAAGTGTAAAGACAAAAGATTCTATCCTCTCGTAAACGTTTGCGTAATATTTGCCGGGCGATAAATAGGGATTGAGAGGGATTTCCCATAAATTTGCAATACAATAACCAACTATAGCGTGTTCAAACGATGGAACCTCAAGTGTCATCGTTTGAAAGCAAACCTAACTAAATAACTAATTGAAACAAATGAAGAAAAACGTAATGACTGCATGTCTACTGTGCGCAATGAGTTTGTGTGCATGGGCAGATGCAACGCAGACGATAACCGTAAACGGAACTGCGGTTACGGGAAAGACGGTTGCGAGTATTTCGTTCGAAGGAGACAATGCCGTTGTCGTGTATTCTGACAACAGCACAGAGACATCGCCTCTCGAACAAGTGAAAATATCCTTTGCTTATTCCTCCACGGGAATTAAAAACGTGAGCGTCTTCAACTTCACCGGCATTGTCGACGGACAACTGCATCTGAGCGGACTCAAGGCAGGTTCTTCTGTCGCTGTGCTCGACACTGCCGGAAAGGTGCAGCAGCGTGCGGTCGCTTCTGACGGCGAGACCATTGTCGACGTGAGTGGCTTGCAGCACGGTGTGTATATGGTGCGTGCCGGCGAGCAGATTGTCAAATTTATGAAAAAGTAAAAGGAGAACGGAACTATGAAGAAAATCAACTCACTGATCACATTGCTCATCCTGTTGCTGTGCTTCCCGATGATAGTGGGCGCCCAGACATGGGCGTTCGACGAACGCGACCCGTTCTTGGGTGAAGCGGACGAGACTGCCATCAATGCGGATGCCACCAACCTGAGTGCAACCACAGGCTTCGGCACCAAGTCTACCTCGCAGCAGACCTGTACAGGAACGGTGACAGAGACGGGTGACGTGACGCTCACCACGACAGATGGTGGCATGCTCATCTACAGTATTTCTGCCGTAGACCCCGACAATGCGACTCCTGACCCTGTCAATCCCGACGACAACAACAAGGTGAACAATGCTGTGCAGCGCAACACGAACAAAAACCAGATGTTCGTGACCACCAACAGCAATACGATCAAGTATTATAACACCGAGGACGTGAAGAAGGTGTCGTTTGCAGGCGACAAGACCCTCATCGCTCCGGCTAACGGAAGCGAGAGCGACGAATATACCGCCACGGTGAAGGAAATCAGCTTTGCCAAAGCTGCCGAACGTGGCGAGAGCGGCGAGGTGACCGATAACGGCATCAAGATCACCGAGAGCAAGGGCTGGCAGGAGAGCCTCTATGCCAAGTGGACCCTCCTAAGCGATGCCAAGAGCTATAACGTGTATGTGAAGGGCGGCGCGTATGCCGACTATACGAAGATAGACCAGCAACTGGTTCGCAACTACGGCACATACGGACGTGCCGATGTGGTGGGCTTGAAGGCAGGCACCTATTCGTTGAAGGTGGTTGCCGTGGATGCCGACGGCAATGAGACGGCTGCCAACGGCGAGGCTGCCAACCTCCATGTGAAGAACTACGACCGCCAGGGCTTCGCCCACAAGGGTGAGGCGGTAGGCGTGGGTGCCTACAAGAACGACGGTACGCTGAAAGACGGAGCCAAGGTGCTCTATGTGACGAAGAACACGTTCAACACCGTGACGTGCACACTCAAGAGCTCGTCGAAGGGCGACAAGAGCGAAGAGTATGTAGGCATAGGCAAAATCCTTGCCGCCAAGCAGAAAGGTTACGACACCACTCCGCTTGCCGTCCGTATCATCGGCGAGATTACGACCAGTGATGCAGCTTCTGCCCAGCGCCTGACAGACCAGGGCGGTCTGCTCTTGAAGGGTAACAATGAAAGCACCGTAATGAACGTGACCATCGAGGGTATCGGCGACGACGCTTGCTTCCATGGCTTCGGTCTCGGTCTCGTCAACGGCACCAATGTGGAGGTGCGCAATATGGCGTTCTTCTATCAGGGCTCCAGCGACGACAACATGGAAGCCAAAGGCACGCAGCATCTCTGGGTGCACAACAACGACTACTTCTACGGCGAACAGGGCGGCGGCGACCATGGCAAGGGCGACGGCTCTCTTGACTCTAAAGACTGCGCTTCGTTCTGCACCTTCGCTTACAACCATTATCATGATACAGGCAAGTCGAATCTCTGCGGTATGAAGAACGAGACTACAGACAACCTGATCTGCTATCACCACAACTGGTTCGACCATTCAGACTCCCGCCATCCGCGCGTGCGCACCTCTTCCGTACACGTGTGGAACAACTACTACGACGGCGTTTCCAAATACGGTGTCGGTGTGACCATGGGCGCCAGCGTGTTTGTGGAGAGCAACTATTACCGCAACACCAACAAGCCGATGATGATTTCGAACCAGGGCACCGACGCCAAGGGTGAAGGCACATTCTCGGGCGAGAACGGTGGTGTGCTCAAGGCTTTCGGCAATGTGTTTGCAGAGAAGAGCAAGAACTTCAGCTATATCACATGGGCACAGAACAATACGAGCTTCGATGCCTATGAGGTGGCAGACCGCAACGAACAGGTGCCTTCCACAGTAGTGGCTAAGGCTGGTGGTACGACCTACAACAACTTCGACACGGATGCCAGCAAGATGTATGAGTATGCGCCCGATGCGGCTGCCGACATTCCGGCCGTCGTTACAGGTTTCTATGGCGCAGGCCGCCTGAACCAGGGTGACATCCAGTATACGTTTGACAATGCCAAGGACGATGCCGACTACGGACGTTGTGCAGGTCTCGACGCTATCCTCAGCACTTACAAGACTTCTCTCGTGGGCATCTTCGGCGATGAGACAGCTACGGTAGACCCGACTCCCACACCCGATCCGGACCCCACGCCAGATCCTACACCCGACACGGATACTTCCATAGACGGTGCCGTAGTTTGCAATTTCAACGGTAAGGCTGTTTCCAATTCAGCTTTCAGCTTGACAGGAACGAAGAGTAATTATTCTTCGGAAAGCACAACGATTGACGGTACAACTTATACCGCAAGTTTGAAGATGGAATCAGGTACTCAGGTTACATTCACAACAAGTCAAGAGATGACATTGTATGTCTATTTTGGTTCTGGCTCAAAGAACAAGAACATTAAGGTGGACGGTACAAAAGTGGCCGCTGACATTATCCAGCAAGTAATTGCAGCAGGAACTCATACTTTGGATAAGGCTGACCAGGCAACAGTCGCACTCATCAAGCTTGTTCCCACAAGCAAATAGTCAAAGAGAATACGATAAAACAAGAAAATCCCTCGTTCCATAGCGGAGCGAGGGATTTTCTTGTAGGTATAAAGGGTTATTCCACCCATACTTTCTTTACGGTTCCGTCATCCATGCGAATGATGTTCAAACCATGTTCAGGTTTGTGGAGACGGCGTCCTTGTACATTGTAGCGTGCCGCTTCTCCGGCAAGGCTGTTGCTTGCGGTGTGGCGGATGCCTGCGGGCTTGCGCGGTGTGATGATGATGGGATTGTCATCATAATTGGCAAGCAGGTGTAGGTCGGTGAAGCCGCTCACTTCGGTAGACGTTTCGCCAATCCATCCGCAGTATTGGAAGATACCGGTCGCCACTCGGATGAAGTCGCAATGGTCGAGTACAACAGGGTTGCCGTCATCGTCTACTGCCCAATCGAGGTCGAACGTGGAATAGTCATCCGTGTTGAGTGAGGCATCCACATAACCATAGGCATCCGTGGCATAGCGGTATTGCACCCACATGGTGCCTACTCCCGATTCTTCTACTGCATTGTTGGGCAGGCGGCCGCCCCGGAATGTCATCACATCGCTGTCCTCCCACAATGGCCAGAACGTCTGCTGGTGATAGCTGTTCTTCATGTGATAGCCTGTGGAGTCGCGTGGCGTGCCGTCCTTGTCCGTCCACGAACATTCCCATTTGATGTAGTTGTCGTAGGAGGAACAAGGAATGTCGTGTTCGCCGCTTTCGGCGGTGGGCTTGTGATAGGTGATGGAGAAGTCGTGCACCTCGGTGGTGTAGTATTCCGACCCTGCCAGTTCATACCACTTGCATGTCTTCACGTCGTCGCCCACGCCCACATAGACGATGCCCGGCTCGAACGAACCGCCCATCGTGTTGCCTATCTTGTAGGCTCCGTTGCCGGTGATGCGCAGGTCGGATCCCTGTTTGTTCTGTATGGGATGGTCGAACTTCACGGTGACGTAGCCGCCGTATGTGCCGAGATGGATGAGGTTGTTGTCTTCCAACTGTTCCGTGCAGAGTTGGCACACTTCCTCGTGTGTGGTACGCTCGTCTACTTGTGGATATACGTTGACAAACTGTCCCGGCGCAGGGTGATACTCAATCACCTCCACATGCTGCGTCTGCGCTTGTAATGCCGTGCAGCATGTGAAGGTGACGAGAGACAAGAGTAATCTCATTTACTTGTAGATTTCAATGTCGTCGATGGCGATGTAGGCTGGAGCATTGAATCCCCAACTGTTAAACTGATCGGAAGACGCACTGTATGTGATCTTGAGCGTATTGATCTTGCCGAGAGACGACAGGTCGGCATACTTCCACTCTGTGAGCGGTGTGGTGCCGTCCTGAATTCTAACTTTTACGGTGCCTGTCGATGTTCCGTTGCTGTCGAAGCCCTCGAATACGGCATCGATGTATGAGTCTGCTGTGGTGCCGGTAGCTACATAGTTGAGGAAATAGCTGGTGTTGGTGACCCAAAGACCCTTGATCTTTCTTGCCTTTCCGTCCTTGAAGTTGAGGACAGGGCGGGAGTCGTTGCTATCATCGCTATAGCCATAGGCAACAAGGAAGTTGTCGCCAGAGTGGGCGTTCAACTCTGTCGGGATAGACAGTTGCTTGGTATAATCAGCCTCGGAAATGGCATCGTGATAGTTGCTCACGGCTACACCGCCGCTCCAGAATGCAGTGCCATATGATCCTTCATTGATTTTAGAATGAAGTTGGGTGTCTGTGTCGGTCCATTCATATACGGTCTCGTCTGCGCTGAAACCGTAACCGCTTGCTCCATACAGCAGTGCACCGCCATATTCCGTAGTGTCGATGAGGGCTGCCCATGTGTCGCCGTCGAAGTTGAGGGTGGTCAACGTAGTAGGGTCGTCTATGTCTGCTTTCTTCAGTCCGAAGATGCAGAACTGACCGCTACGCTCGTCGAAAGTCATGAGCACAGAGTCTTGCTCGTAACCCTTCTCGAAGTTATAGAACTTGGTGCTTCCCTGTACGGCTGTGCCGAAGGTAGTGATGTTGAGGTCGGTAGCATCGTTGGCAGGACCATAGTAAGAGTCGCCGTTGGTCTTCGATGACAAGCTGAACTTCACGCCCTTGCTTTCAGCAGGCACCACCTTGCCAGCCCACACATAGTCGCTGACCAGTTTCATGTCGACAAACTTGTAGCTGGTGGCAGAACCAAAGAGTTGCACGCTCTTCATGTCTGTCTTGTAGTCGGGAGCCTCGACGAGGTTAGAGGGTGTCTCGTCGGTCACGGTGATGGTCGACGTGATGGGGAACGAATACTTCTTGCCGTTGTTGTCTACGGTGAAGGCTGACTGTGCGCTGGCTGCCAAAGGCAATGCCAGGAGGGAGGCGAGTATAATCTTTTTCATTTTCTTACTTTTTTAGTTTGTCCGTTTACTTTGATGATGTAGATGCGACCGGGAACAATCTCGGTGACGCGCTTGCCGCTGAGGTCATAGACCTCTTCGGTGGTGTTGCCGTCCACGGTTACTTTGCCGATGGCGGTGAAGTCGTAGCTGGCAGCGGTGATCTTCTCCACGTTGTCGAGGTCGGCAAGCAACAGCTGTTGCTGGTCATCGGTCGACACCACGTAGAGCTTTCCGCCGTCGGCCTTGATTTGAGGCTTCTTGCTGAAAGCCACAAACTCGGTAGCGCCCGACTTCAGACTCACACACACGGCGTTCGGCTCACTCTCGGTAGCGGCACTGGCATGCCCCGCCAGCGTGAGCAACGCTGTGGCGATAAGAAGTAGTTGTTTCTTCATACTCTTTTGTTTTTATGGTTGATAAATGTTTGTGTCCTTATTGGTCTGGCAGTGCCAGGAAGTGTCCGGGGTTTAGACCTCGGAGCAGGTAGCGGTTCAGTTGTGTGCCGTCGGAGGCAAACTCATAGACGTAGCCGTTGGTGGCGTTGCCCCGGGCGTCTGCCACATAGAGGTGACCCGAATAGGGCGAGATATAGATGCCGTAGGGTGTTTGCATCTGCTCGATCACAGGTTCGGCGGCAGCATATTCCGCCAGTCCTTCTTCCTCTTGGAGCGAGGGCAGACTGATGGTGTGCATGGAATAGACGGTCTGTTCCGTGGTATTGTCTGCCGCCCCGATGGTGTAGAACTTGCCACCATAGGCACAGCTGTAGGTGGTGGGGAAGTCGTAGACCCGGAACTCCTCGTTGGCCATGTTCAGCACGATAGACTTCTCGCTGTGCTCCTTGCCGTCGCCCCGCGAGTTGATGCAGAGAAACTGTCCGCTTTGCGACATGCGGCCGTACAGGTTGGGACACCCTGTGTTGATGCGCTTCAGTTCACGCATGGTCTCCGCGTCGATGACCGATATGGTCTGCTCGTAGTCGTGTCCCGACTGGAAGGCATATCCTCCCGTGTTGGCGACGAAGAGTTTTCCGTCGTAGTAGGCGACACCTTCAGGCTCATAGCCTACGGGGCAGGTGGCAACGATGCGTTTCGATGTCATGTCGATCTTCGCCACATAGCCGTTGTCGGCATACGACGTGCAGTAGATATAGCGTTTGCCGTCGGTGGCGAGGCAGCGGTTGTTGGGGATGTCTTCAGTGGCGGCTATGGCTGTGCCGTCGGGATAGATATACTGTATGATGTTCGACCAGTTCACTGATATGGCTATCAGCGTGTCGTTCACCAGCAGGATGTCGTTGCCCGTGTCGCCGAGATGCTGCCCGGGGTTGTGCTGCTGATACCACTTGTTGGTCAGCGTGCCGTGGTCGATCATCGAGATGCACGAATTGTCGAGACCCCAAAGCCCCTCGCAGAGTACCAGCAGGCGGTCGTCTGTCTGGGTAGGAGAGGTCTGTTGCGTGCCGTCATCGGGTTGCAGAGAACAGGCTCCGAGCACGCAGGCGATACATATATATATAAGGTGTCTAAAATTCATATCTCACGGTAAACTTATAGTTGCGTCCCGGCATGGGGTAGCGTTTCACCACTTCGTGGCGAGAGTCGGTCACGTTGTTGCACTCAATGGTGGTCTGCAGAACTTGTCGTCCGATGGAGAACCGCTTGTTCAGCTTCAGGTCTATGGTGTACCAGTCGGAGAGCAGGTCGTCGCTGTTGTTCGAGATGAGTGCAAAGCGCTCGCCCGTGTAGAGCATGGAGGTGCAGAGCGAGTAGCCATTGTATCCCAAGTCGACGATGAGCGACCCCGAGTGGAGAGGCGAGTAGGGCACGTAGTGCTTGTAGTCGGGCGTGCCGGGCGAGCTGACATCACGGTCTTGCTGGCACGTGTAGTTGGCGTTGGCTGCGAGCGAGAACTTCTGCCACTGTCCTTCGTAGCCGCCCGAGAGCGACAGTCCCAACGACTTCACGCGTCCAAAGTTGACCATCGACCAGCGAAACTGGCTCTTCATGGGTATTGCCACTATCTTGTCGGTGATGCGGTTGTAGTAGGCGTCGAGCGACAGATGAAGGTGGCGGTCACGATAGTCTGCGCCCGCATCCCATTGCACGGTGTATTCAGGGCGCAGTCGGGTGTTGCCCACCTGTGTGTAGTAGAGGTCGTTGAGCGTAGGACTGCGGAAGATGCGCTTGTGATAGGCACGCACCACCCAGTTGCCCCACTTGTAGCTGGCCAGGAACATGGGCGACAGTTTGCTCAGCGGTTGTGCCTCGCTGCGTGTATGGTCGGCGATGTGCGTATAGAGCAGTGCTACGTTCGCTTCCAGTCCGCGCCATGCGAGGATGGCGGAAAGCAGACTCTTGGAGTCGAGGCGGTAGACATAGTTGAAGCCGTAGACATCGCAGTTGAGGTCTGTCCAGCGCAGGTCGGTAGAAGCCGTCACCGACAGCCAACTGTTGTTGTAGGATGCAGCTACCGAACCATACAGATCCTGTTGGGCGTAGTGGTTGTTGCAATACATGGCAGCGGCATTGGTCGACGGGTCTTGCAGGTAGTGCAGGTAGTCGTAGGCATACTTCAGGTTGGCTTTCAGTCCGAAATCTTGCCACAGATGCTTGTAACTTGCTTGCGCAAAGAAATTCTGGTCCCACTGCCGGTCGGTAGAGTCCCACTGGTCGGAGAGTCGTCTCACCACCGGTCCGGGCAGTCCGCGTTCCGAGTTATAGTAGTATACATGTGTGGACAACCCTTTGTGGAAAGCTGCCGCCTCGATGCGATAGAACCGTATATCCGAATTGTGGCGCACGCCAGTGGTGTCTTCCGATGCAGAGTGGAAACGGAATTTGTAGTCGCCATCCGTATGTTGCCATTCGGCATCGATGAATGCCACGTCTTTATAAGCGGCATAGACCTTCGCCTTGTTCAGTCCGAACGATCCGTTGCCATACTCAGCCTGCAGGGTGGTGCGGTCGGGGCGGCGGGTCTGCATATAGACGGTGGCAGCCGAAGCATATTCGGAAGCCGACTGTAGGCGCTCGTTCTTGTTGGCGTTGTAGAGCGACACCGACTCCATGTTCGACAGGGAATACTTGCCCAAGTCTACCTGTCCGTTCTGTGCATTGGTGATTCTGATGCCGTCGAGATATACGCCCACATGCTGCGAACCGAGAGAACGCACGTTGACCGTCTTCAGTCCGCCCAATCCGCCGTAGTCTTTAATCTGTACGCCCGAGAAGTATTTGAGCGCGTCTGCCACTGACGAGGTGGACAGGCTCTGCAACTGCTCGCCTGCCAACCGCTGTGAGGGGGTGAGATAATGCGGCTTCTCTCCCACGCATACCACGGTGGAGAGGGTGATGAGTGAATCTACGAGTAATGTCAGCATAGAAATCCGTAAGGTGTAAATCGTGCTTGCCCAATCCTCGGGGCTGGTGTGCACGACGCGTGTCAATGGCAGGTCTTCTGGCTTGCTGTCCGAGAGCGAACGCCTTCCCGACAAAGTGTAGTGGCTTCGTGTTCGTCTCGTCAAAGGACAACTTACAGCAGCGGGACTGCTCAGGATTCTCACCTGATTCCCTTTTCATCACTTCTGCAGTGAACCAATGCGCTTGCAAAGTTACGTTATTCTGTTGATAATACAAAAATAAATGCAGTTTTGTTGGAAATAAAAAAGGATGAAGCCCATGCCAGGAGCTTCATCCCTTATGTCATTTTGTCGTTACTTGCAGTCTCAGATTCAATTACTTCATCAACTTCTCTATCCATTCGTTGAACAAAGGACATCTATCTCGAATCTTCTCCAAACCGATATCCATCGCAACACATACTCCAACAACTACCTTGTTATAATCCGGAATTGCAGCAATCAATCGCTTGGATGGAGCAGTCTCAGGACTATTGTTGATAAGTTCTGGTGATTCAAAAGCATTAGCCGTAGCTTGTAATTCGGCATAATTAAGCTCGCTCTTTTCAAAGCTGTTCAAGAATGCGCTCACATCACTAAACAGCAAACCTTCAAACTCATGAAGTTGTATGTATGGAATGAAGTGGAAACGATATTGTTCAGGAATATCCTCAGCCATTCTGTCTATTAAAAAATGGATACGCTCCACTTTATCCACAATGTCTTTAGCCTCTTCCCAACCTGGAAATCCGAACTGGTCTTTGATGCCATAATAGTCCACCAGCATACTTACATACGCATCGCCTTCTTGCAGGTGATGCAATATTTGTTTTTTGATGGTTTTCCAAGGCACTATACCACCGTGAGAGTGCTTGATGATAGGTGCTTCCACGTAAATGTCATGCTTAGCAAGTTCTGCTCCCAGAACTTCGGTACAAAACTCTTGTTCCGTTGGACCTTCACAAACTATGATTTGTCTTTTCATCGTGGTTGCCCTCCTTTCATGATGTTTTGTGTCCACAAATCACCGAGCGTATATTCTTCAAGCCAATGTTCCAACTCCTCATTATTCAATCGGTTAATGGTTGTACCATCCTCGTTCTGGTTAACTGTAAGCACATCCTTCGGCTCAAAATTGCTGATTAGCTCCGCACTCTGAGTGGCAACAATCACCTGCGTATCTTTCTGCGCCGCCATTTTTATCAATCCCGATAACTTCTCGATAGCTACGGGATGCAAACCCAGTTCTGGCTCGTCAATGATGATGACCCGCGGCAACCACGGTTGCATAAAGAGAACCGTCAGGGCGATAAAGCGGATAGTGCCATCCGATAAATCTGTAGGTCCATAAATCATGGAACTATACTTGTCCTGCCATTGCAGGCGAACCATGTCTGCTTCCGTAGGTTGGAAATAGAAGTCTGAAAAATAGGGAGCCACACTCTGAATAACGCGGATAATGCGCTTGTATGCCATCGGCTTTTCCCGATGGATGCGATAGAGGATGGCTGCCAAGTTCTCACCGTGCTCATACATCCGGTAAGCATCGTTTACGATGTGGCTGTCGGCTGTAAAAGGAGAACGGCGACCCGTGTCATGGAAGTGAAACTTGCGAATTTGGGAGATATAACTTTTTATATAATCTCCCCAACGCATGCCATTATAATCTTTTAAACTAGCTTCTTCTTGAAACTTCCCAATATCAATTGTTGATGAAAAATACCTCAATTTCTCATGGGCTATTAGCAATTTTCCATCTGATTCCGTCAATGATAAGACATAAGAATTGGGGGTCTGCCCAATGTCTATCTCTATCTTTTCAGTTTGCTTTAAACCTTGATAAAACAACTTATTGACTCCACCAACCTGAGCGACATATGCTCCCAATCTCTTCTCATAGATATTCCCCAACATCTCGAAAAGAGACAAAAAGTTACTCTTGCCTGCTCCATTGGCGCCAATCAAGAGATTGATGGGATGCAGTTGAACTTCCAACTTCTTGAAAGACTTATATCCTTGTATCTTTATTGAGTCCATATCATTCCACTATCAATAAATACTGTTTACTCTATCACTTTATTGTTCTTCAAAAACTGGAACAGTCCCATGAATAGGCTGTTATTTCTACTTCAATCGTATTTTACCTTAATTCAGCAATACTTTAACTTAATTCGGTTTATAAGTTCCTGAGCAACAATATGCTGCTCAAGATTTTGCCCTTTCAGATTTTTCACTTACCTTAGTGTTGTAGATATAAAACAAGCAAAATCATCTATGACATGGCAAAGGTAAACATAAAATCAGAGAAGATCACCCCTTTCTGAGGAATATTTCACGAAAGAGAGTATTTTCCCGTATTATTGTTCCTATAATAGACAAAGTGATTGGGCTTTGATGCTCTTCATCTAGCTATGTTGCTTTCTGCTAAAATTTATAGTCCCCAATGATGATCGGAAATTTTAGCGCCCGAATTGGAAGTTGCGGATTTTAAGTTTGATATGTGTATACGCTATGCAACACAATAAAATCGCAATAATCATCATTATGCATCCCACTGAATCTAGGCTTTTACCTAAAAGATACTGAGTAAGGAATATCAAGACATTACTCAATACCAGATAGTCCAACATATTGTTGCCATAGATTCCTATCAGACGTTTATATTTTGATATTATCTTTAATTCTTTTATTTTATCCAAGCATACCCAATAAAGGGCTAGTGGAGTACATGGTAAGATTATCCAAAAGAATGAAGGAGGAAAACGATTCGGAAGCTTGTGTCTTACCAAGGTGTAAGCTATAGCCATTCCTGTTAGAAGGAAAGATACGTATAACATCTTTCTGCTTATCTTCATCCCTCGTTTAGCGATATAAATACCCGAAAAGTAAAACATGGAATATTGCAATAATGGGAAACATGCAAATTTTTTTGTTCCTATCAAAACTCCGAGCAACGGTATTACTACAAATTTATAAGGTATCCATGTAGAGATTAATGAGAGACAGATTACCCCCCCGTATTTTGAGTTGTGTGAGCATATCGTGTTCATTGGTCGATACAGAAACCAAACCCAAGGCATGAGCATAGCAAAGCTCAAAAGGAACTCCGAATAGCCTGGTATTTGCCATAAACATAATATCTTAAGCATTGTAAGCAAATCTAGTTCTTTGGATACTAATGCAGTATATGCAAAACCACTAACATAAAATGCTGCCAGCAATCTTATTCCATTCTTTACTAACTTTTTTTTTTAGCAAATCATCCTTAGGCTTCCTTAGGTATGCCAACTGTATAGCACAACCAAAGGCAAAAAGGAAACCAGAGAATGTGATAGCATTGATATAGGTGGAAAACATCCATATCATCGATCTGCCAGTCTCTCCGTTGTATAGAAGCT
Source organism: Lachnospiraceae bacterium (assembly GCA_963654295.1). Classification (GTDB taxonomy): domain Bacteria; phylum Bacteroidota; class Bacteroidia; order Bacteroidales; family Bacteroidaceae; genus Prevotella. The sequence goes on from CAVJZZ010000035.1 coordinate 16,725, forward strand.
GAAAGACATGTGCTGCTATCATGCCGATTACTAACAAGAGCTTGAACATGTCAAGTTCAACATTGCGGGAATTAAGCTTGTTCTTGTTTTCTATTTGAGATATATTTTTATTTGCTTGCATTAGGAGATTCTTGTAATGTTGTTTTCTTCTTTGCCTCAACGGCCGTTATGTCTTTTTTCAATACAAATTCATCACAAAACCGACAATTGCAGTCATGATGACCTGGGATAATATACTCTGTTGTGTCATAGTCATCCTTTCCCTGCGGTTTTATTAGCACATGGCATCCATCAGCTTTACCCTTGACTATGGGGTCACCACATAACGGACAAAGATCAGGAACTTCATGCTTTGTAAATGCTCCCCAATAATTTATCCAACTATCACCATATGCAGGATGGTCATCATGCGTGCCCTGTGCATTTTTCACATAGTCTCCCTTATGTAACTTTGCTTGCTGTGGATTGCAATGACATTCTAACCTTGCCATCAAATTAATTGAATCTTTAATGTCACTCATAATTTCCGTCCTGCCCTGTTTTTAGTGCTATTTGCCCTTGCGCAGTCCTCTCACGGTCTGCATGCTGACGCTTAGGATGATGAGAGCAATGCCGATGTAGAACGAGGCGTTGAGCTGGCGTGCCTCACCGAAAAAGACGAATGCCATGAGGATGGAGTAGCAAGGCTCCAGGTTGTAGGTGAGGTTGACGGTGAACACGGAAAGGCTTTTCAGCACCTGTATCTGCAAAATGTAGAGACCAGCGGTGCAGAACAATGCCTGGCAGAGCATCCACCACAGGTCGCTGCCTTCAGGCAGCACTACGACAGCAGTGGCTGAAGGGAAGAAATGGAGATAGACGGGGATGATGAGGCTCAGTCCGACCAAACCGCCGCTCATCTGATACATCAGCATGGTGCGGCTGCGTACACCGGTGGAAACCTTTTTGTTGAGTGTGGTGTAGAGGGCTGCCACAGCTGACGACAAGGCACCGATCATGATACCGTAGCGGTAGCGTGTGTCGAAGGAGAAGATGCAAACGAGTCCCAACAAGGTGATGCACGAGAAGAAAATCTCGATCCATGCCACACGGCGGCGGAAGATGAGCGGCTCGAAAAAGGCAGTGAAGAGTCCCACCAAGGCATAGCATACCACACCAATCGACACGTTGCTCGCCTTGATAGATCCGTAGAAGAGAATCCAGTGGGTGCCCAGCAAGGTGCCGCATCCGGCTATCTGAAGAAACTTCTTCCATCCTACGCGAGGCAAGCCCGTGAATACGAGCAGGATGAGGGCGGTGAAGAACATGCGATACCAGGTGATGTCCACCTCGTTGAGGGAGATGAGCTTGCCGAACAGACCGGTGAAGCCGGCGAGTAGCACGCTGAGGTGCAGTTTCAGGAACGAGTTTCGTTTATCTATTTGTGTCATTTATGGTTGTCTTTTTGCGTTGAGGGAAATCACACCTCGGTGTCTTGTATGTCTTTTAGAATGGCGGTGGCTTGTTCGACGCTCGTCACAGACTTGACAAGCAGCACAGGCTTGCCGCCGACAGGCTTGAGCAGACATTCGCGCGGGTGGCGTGTGGCATAGTTGATGATGCGGTCGAAGGCGCGGCTCTTGTAGTAGGCGCTCTGCTGATTGGCAACCAAATGCAGTTGCATGCGCCCTTGCTTGAGTTGTATCTTCTCGCATCCCAACCGCTTGCCTTGCTTGCGGAGCAACACCACGCGCAGCAACTCTTCACCTTGTCGGGGCACCGGACCGAAGCGGTCTACCAACCTCTGTCGGTAGGCTTGTAGGGAATCTTCGTCTTCGATGCTGTCCAACTCGCGGTAGAGGAGCATGCGCTCGCTACTGCCCGGCACATAGTTGTCGGGGAAATACATTTCCAAGTCGCTTTCCAAGGCACAGTCTTCCACGAATTCGTCGCCAGCGATGTCTTCTCCCTCTGCCATCTGCGCCGTGTAGAGGTCGGCAAACTCATCGTTCTTCAGTTCGGTGACAGCCTGGTTCAATATCTTCTGATAGGTCTCGTAGCCCAGGTCTTCCATGAAGCCGCTCTGTTCTGCTCCGAGCAGATTGCCAGCCCCACGGATGTCAAGGTCTTGCATGGCGAGACTGAACCCGCTGCCCAACTCAGAGAAATTCTCCAGTGCTTCCAGACGTCGGCGTGCCTCAGGCGTAAGCACCGACTTGGGCGGAGCCAGCAGATAGCAGAAAGCCTTGCGGTTGCTGCGTCCCACACGACCGCGCATCTGGTGGAGGTCGCTCAGACCGAAGCGGTGAGCGTCGTTGATGATGATGGTATTGGCATTCGAGATGTCGATGCCATTCTCAACGATGGTGGTAGAGAGCAGCACGTCATAGTCGTAGTTCATGAACCCCATGAGTATCTTTTCCAACTGCTCGGGCGGCATCTGACCATGACCTATTGCCACGCGTGCATCGGGCACGTACTTGTGTATGAGGTCTGCCAGGGGCTGCAGACTGTTAATGCGGTCGTTCACGAAATACACCTGCCCGTTGCGGCTCATCTCGAAATTGATGGCGTCGGCGATGACTTCACTGCCGAACGACTGCACTACAGTCTGTATGGGGTATCGGTTGGGGGGCGGCGTGCGGATGATACTCATGTCGCGGGCACCCATGAGCGAGAACTGCAGTGTGCGCGGAATCGGCGTGGCAGACATGGTGAGGGTGTCGATGTTGGTCTTCAGCTTGCGCAGTTTCTCCTTGGTAGACACGCCGAACTTCTGCTCTTCATCGATGACGAGCAGTCCCAAGTCGTGCCATTCCACGTTTTTGCCAATGAGTTTGTGGGTGCCGATGAGAATATCAATCTTGCCTGCCTTGAGGTCGGCGAGCACCTCGCGTGTCTGTTTGGCGGTGCGTGCTCGCGACAGATAGTCCACTCTCACGGGGAAATCCTTGAGTCGTTTGCGGAAGGTCTGGTAGTGTTGGTAGGCGAGCACGGTGGTCGGGACGAGCACTGCCACCTGCTTGCTGTCGCAGGCAGCCTTGAAGGCAGAGCGTATCGCCACTTCGGTTTTGCCGAATCCCACATCGCCGCATACCAGCCGGTCCATGGGCTTCGCTTTCTCCATGTCGGCTTTCACGTCCTGTGTGGCCTTCATCTGGTCGGGGGTATCTTCATAGAGGAAGCTCGCCTCCAGTTCGTGCTGCATGAACGAGTCGTGGCTATAGGCAAAGCCCTTCTCATGGCGGCGCTTGGCATAGAGCTTGATGAGGTCGCGGGCGATGTCTTTGATCTTCTTCTTGGTACGTTCTTTCAGCCGTTCCCATGCTCCTGTGCCGAGCGTGCTCAGCCGTGGAGCGTCGCCTGCGCCGTTGTTGCGATACTTGGAAATCTTGTAGAGCGAGTGGATGGACACATCGACAATGTCGTTGTTCTGATAGATGATCCGTATCATCTCCTGGTAGGAGTCGCCCGTCGGCACACGCACCAGACCGCCGAACTTGCCGATGCCGAAGTCTACATGTACGAGATAATCGCCTGGGTCGAGTTCCTGCAACTCCTTCATCGATAGTGCCATCTTGCCGGCACGTGCCCCGTCGGAGCGCAGATTGTATTTGTGGAAGCGGTCGAATATCTGGTGGTCGGTGAAGAAGCACACGCGCAAGTCGTTGTCGGCGAAACCTTCATGGAGCGTCTTGTCGACCGGCTGGAACGTGATAGGCTGTCGGTGCTTCTGTGCTGCCATCTCGTTGAAGATATCTTTCAAGCGCAGGTTCTGCTTCTCGCTGTCGGCGAAGATATAAAGATGGTAACCTTTGAGGATATAGTCTTCGAGTGACTGTTCCAACAACTCAAAGTTCTTGTGGAACAAGGGCTGTGGGGAGATGTTGAACTTCACAGTGGCATTGGGTGTGCCTGTGGGGGCATGTCCGAATTCGATGCGGCGGAAGCGGGCAATGCCTTCCATCAACGTAGAGGCACTGACCAGTTGGCTCTCGCGCTTCATCTCGCGCATAATCTCCTGCTGTTCCATCTCAGTGGAGCCTTCGAGACGCTCGGTCAGGGCTTGCGAAGAGAAACCATCCTGGTAGATGCGGTCGATGGCATCGCGGACAAAGGTGAGGTCCTTGAACACAAAGACTGCATTGGAGGGAAGGAAACTGGTGAACGGCATCTTTTCTTCTGCCGTAGAGGCAAGCTCCGGCACAATCTCTATCTCTGTGCGCTTGTCTTTCGACAGCTGGGTTTGCACCTCGAATGTGCGGATGGTGTCTATCTCGTCGCCAAAGAAGTCGATGCGGAAAGGGTATTCCGAACTGTAGGAATAAACGTCGATGATGCTGCCGCGCACGGCAAACTGTCCAGGCTCATACACGTAGTCGGTCTCTTGGAAACCCAGTTGGCGCAACTGTTTCTCCAGTTCCACGATGTCTACGGTCTGTCCAGCCCGTAGCACAACGGTGCGCTCGTCAAGCCGGCTCTTCGACACCACCAACTCGCTCAATGCTTCGGGACAGGTCACCACATAGAGATAGCCGCTGTCATGCTGCGCAATCTTGCTCAGCACCTCGGTGCGCAAGATTTCGTTGGCAGCATCGCGCTGACCGTATTTCACGGCGCGGCGATAGGACGAAGGGTAGAAAAACACTTGTGTGATGCCCAACGACTGGGTCATGTCGTGGTAGAAATAACCGGCTTCGTCGGCATCCTGCAAAACAAAGACCATGACCCTGTCTGTGCGCGGGGCAATGGCGGAGAAAAGGACAGGGGCGGCTGAAGCCAACAAGCCCTGAAGGAAGACTGTCTGTGTGGTCTCGTCCTTCAGGACTTTCGCGAGTGCTCCTGCCTGAGGCAGGGTGGCGTATAAAGTCGTGGTGTCTTGAATTGTCATGGTTTCTTGGGATACTTTTTGAACCATCCGTCCCATCTGAGCCGCATCACTCCGAAGAACGCTTCGCCGAAGATGCCGCCGCTCATCTTGCTGGTGCCTTCGCGGCGGTTGACGAAGATGACGGGCACTTCCTTGATTTGGAAGCCTATCTTGTAGGCGGTGAACTTCATCTCTATCTGGAAAGCGTAGCCTTTGAAGCGGATGTCGTCGAGCGGAATGGTCTCAAGCACTTGGCGCTTGTAGCACACGAATCCTGCCGTGGTGTCGTGCACGTTGAATCCTGTCACCGTGCGCACATACTGCGAAGCAAAATAACTCATCAGCACGCGACCGATGGGCCAGTTCACCACATTGACTCCCGTGACATAGCGCGAGCCGATGGCAAGGTCTGCCCCCTCATCGTGGCAGGCTGAATAGAGACGCGGAAGGTCGTTGGGGTCGTGGCTGAAGTCGGCGTCCATCTCGAAGATATAGTCGTAGCCATGTTCCAGCGCCCATTTGAAACCGCGGATATAGGCGGTGCCCAGTCCGAGTTTGCCCTCTCGCTCAATGATGTGGAGCCGGTTGCCGAACTCAGAGTCGATCAACCGATGTACAATCTGTGCTGTTCCGTCGGGACTTCCGTCGTCGATGATCAGTATGTTGAAATCTTTTTCCAGCCCAAACACGGCGCGGATGATTTTCTCGACGTTCTCTTTCTCGTTGTATGTCGGTATGATAACGATACTGTCACTCATTGCTATAGTTGCTTTAATTGTGTGCAAAGGTAATGGAAAAGGCAGATAAAACAAAAATTTATCTCTCCTTTTTACTCTCTCGCAGCCATTCGCCGATGGCGTGTGTCACTTGTGTGGTTGTGGCATTATTGGTCGGGGTTCTCCACATATCCTTGGTATTCGGCATCGAGACCTGACATCACGGCGTCGTAAGCCGCTTTCATAGTGGCTTTTTCTGCCTCTATGCCTTTGCCGTTGGGGTATATCGGGGCATGGATGGTGAGCTTGAGCGGATGCCACAGCACCCACTTCATGTCGCGCATGCGGGGCATCACGTTGAACGAACCGTTGATGGTGAGCGGCACCACCGGCAATTGTATCTCGTCGGCAAGCATGAATGCACCGCGGCGGAACAGTCCCATATGTCCCGTGAAAGAGCGGGCTCCTTCGGGAAACACCACCAACGACATGCCGCCGCGCAGGGTGGCGCGTGCCTTGTCATAGGTTTCCTTGATCTTGCTCGGTCCGCGCTTGTCGACAAAGATCTGGTGCGATGCCTCACAGGCTTTGCCTACCAACGGGATGTTGCGCAACTGGCGCTTCATCATCCACTTGAAATTGCGGCACAGATAGCCGTAGATGAGGAAGATGTCGAACGCCCCTTGATGGTTGCTCACGAACACGTAGCTCTGCTTGGGGTCGAGATGCTCGCGTCCCTCGACCTTGACGGGGAGGAGCAGGATGCGGATAATCGTCTGCGACCACCACTTGCCAGGATAGTAGCCCCAGAAGTGACCGTTGCCCAAGGTGCATCCCACTGTCACGGAAACTGCCGTGAGGACAGTGGCAATCAAGATGACGGGCAGAGCAATGAAGAGTTGGTATATGCGATAGAGATATTTCATGGCTTTGTTGTTTTATGTTTATGGAGTGTGAAGACTACGATTTCGGCTGTCGCCCCGAAACGGAAAGGCACGAAGCCGCCGATGCCTGAGGTGACGTAGAGGCTGCGCTCACCCTGCTGATAGAGTCCGTAGCTTTCATTGTAGATCAGTTGGGAGGGCGACCAACCGAACAGACTGAACTGCGCATTGTGGGTGTGTCCGCTTAAGGTGAGCTGGGCTTTGCACCCCGGTAGGATGTGGCGTTGCCAGGCTGTCGGGTCGTGCTGGAGCATCACGGTGAAGGCATTTGGACGTATGCCGCAGAGGGTCTTGTGCAAATCTCCATGGGCGGGGAAGGGCGGACGTCCGTGGTTTTCTTCTCCGGCGATGACCAGCGAGTCTGAACCGCGGCGTATCACGCGGCTTTCGTTGGTCAGCAGTTGCCAGCCGAGTGAGCGTTCTTGTTGTCGGGTCTGCGCTTCGTATGCCTGTTTGGTTTTGTTGTCTACTTGTGCATAGTCGGCATAATCGTGGTTGCCCAGGATGGAGTAGACACCGTCCTTGCCTTTCACTTGCGAGAGGATAGCATGGAACGGTATGATTTCCTTGGGCAGCATATTCTGCAAGTCGCCGGTGAAGACCACGGCATCGGCATGTTGTGCATTGATGCTGTCTACATCGCGTTGCAGAAAGCGGGTGCGCCAGCCGTCGAAAGTGCCTATGTGGGCATCTGAGAATTGCACGATGCGATAGCCGTCGAAAGCCTCCGGAAGGTCGGAATAATAGAGGTCTACGCGTTTCACATCCAGTTTGTGGAACCCGAAGGTGGTGCCGTAGACAAGGATGATGATGCAGCAGAAGGCAAGAAGGAAGCCTGCAGGGTTGCCCCAGTTGGTGTGCATGTGCAACCATCTCTGTCCGATCATGCCGGCAGTGGAGCACGCTACGAACAGAAACTTGGGGAGCACGATTGTGCCGAGCAGAAACAAGTAGACGTTGAGCCACGTGATGTCTGCAGGAGCGAAACTGTGGAGTGAGGCGAGGGCAATGGTATAGGCAATCATGCCGATGCCAGGCAATGCCCAAAACACCCTTTTCCACCAGTGGTGCCGATAGCGGTGGCGGAGGAAATGATAGTCAACGTGCAGGTCGGTGAGCACGATAACCAATAGTATGGGGATGAATATTCTTGCAATCATGGTGCGTTCTGTGTGTTCAGTTCAGCCGGGAAGCGAGATAGCGGCGCATCAGTTCCACGGGCACACCGCGCCGGTGGGCATAGTCGCGGAGCTGGTCTTCGCCTATTTTTCCAATGTCGAAGTAGTGTGCCTCGGGGTGCGCGAACATCAGTCCCGACACAGAGGCGTGGGGCTTCATGGCTCCCGACTCGGTGAGCCGGATGCCAATCTCGGGCATGTCGAGCAGGGCAGACAACAGGAAGTTGACGCTGGTGTCGGGCATGGAGGGATAGCCTACGGCTGGTCGTATGCCCTGAAATTTCTCTTGCTGCAGTTCTTGCATGGTGAGATGCTCGTCCGGAGCATATCCCCACCAATGGGTTCTCACCTCCTGGTGCATCTTCTCGGCGGTCGCCTCGGCAAGACGGTCGGCGAGGGTCTGTGCGAGCATGCGCTGGTATGGGTCGGACTCATATTCTGTCTCCATCCGGATGTCTACCGTGGTGGCAAAGACTCCAATACGGTCTGGCTCGCCCGATGACCATGGGCGCACGAAGTCGGCAAGGCTGAGATTGGACTCACCGGGGCGTGCAGGCCTTTGTTGGCGTAGCATCGGGAAACGTTGACCGTTGATAAGGATGTCGTCGCCGTCGCTATTGGCGTCGGCAAGCATGAAGATAGCTTTGGTCTGATACTTTCCGCAGAACGACTGAAGCATCGTTTCCGCTTCATGCTGCATCTTATCCTTGGCTTCTTTTGGTTTGCCGCTCAACCCCCAGGCATGGAAGAAATAGAGCCAGTTGATATATGGCTCCAGTGTCTCGATGTCGTATGTGAGTATCTTTCTCATAGGAAACAGATTTCTTCGCCGCGGTAATCCGCGTCGAATACACCTTTATTATATAGGTGGTGTCCGTTGCAGAAGGTGTGTTCCACCTGCCAGTTGAACGTGTGTCCTTCCATGGGGCTCCATTTACACTTGCTTTGGATGCATGCCTGGTCTACCGTCCATGGTGAGTCGGGGCGAACAATCACGAGGTCTGCTTTGTAGTCGGGACGTATAAATCCCCGGTCGTTTACCGAGAAGAGGAGTGCAGGGTTGTGGCACATCAGCCGTACTACACGGGTGAGGGGCAGCACGCCCTTGTCTACAAGTTCCAGCATCGACACGAGCGAGAACTGTATCATGGGCATTCCCGATGCTGCTTTGGCGCATCCGCCCTCCTTGTCTTTCAGCTGGTGAGGGGCATGGTCGGTGGCCACGCAAGCAATTCTTCCGTCGGTCAGGGCACGTCGGAGCGCATCTCTGTCTGCCTTGGACTTCACAGCGGGGTTGCATTTGATGCGTGTGCCGAGTCTGTCATAGTCTTCGTCGCAGAACATTAGATGGGCAATCACGGCTTCGGCTGTAATTTGGGGAAAGAAGGCTTCCTGCATTTCTTCTTCCTCAGCGGCGGGTATCAGTTCGAGTTCGCATGCCGTGGTGAGGTGTGCGATGTGTAGCAAGGTGCCATACTCCTTGGCGAGATTCACGGCAAGTGACGAGGAATCATAGCAAGCCTGTACCGAGCGTATTTCAGGATGATGCTTCACGTCGGGGTCTTCGCCATATTGGGCTTGTGCCGCTGCCATGTTGCGGTTGATTACTTCCGTGTCTTCGCAATGGGTCATAACGGGTTTGCCGGCAGTGGCGAATATCTTTTCGAGTGCTGCCTGCTTGTCTACCAGCATATTGCCTGTAGAAGAGCCCATGAAGAGTTTGATGCCGGGCACATGCTCATCGTCGAGTTCGCTGAACGTGTCGGCATTGTCGTTGGTGGCACCATAGAAGAAGGCGTAGTTCACGTGACTCTTTTCCGCACCGAGACGGCGCTTGGCGTTCCATTCGGCTACGCCGGTAGTCTGCGGCTTGGTGTTGGGCATGTCGAAGTAGGATGTCACTCCACCGTATGCTGCTGCACGGCTTTCGCTCTCGATATCAGCCTTTTGGGTGAGTCCTGGCTCTCTGAAGTGCACGTGTTCGTCTATGACACCGGGCAACACGAAGCACCCCGTGGCATCCACGATGTGGTCGTAGTTGTCACGGGGCGTATTGTTGTCCTTGATAATCTCAACAATCCGGTCGTCTTCAATGACCAGATCGGCTCTGTATTGCTGTTCTTCATTGACGATTACAGCGCCGGATATCAATGTTTTCATGATTGTCTTTCGTGTTTTTATTCTTTGCCCGTTTCAGCAGGCTTTGCCATTTCGTTGGGTGTGGGCGGTGCCGGTTGGGCTTCTTGTGTGCCCGCTTGTGGTGCCGGCTGTGCCGTTTGCTGTTGTGGCATGTCGGGCTGAGCAAGTCCGTTCTGCATATCCTGGATCTTTCGGGCTGTTTCTATGTATTCCTTCACATACGGGTCGTTCTTGAAGGTGTCGGTTGCCTTGCTCAAGATATCCTCAATCCACGGAGTGAGTTCTGGATATTGGTAGGATGCGGTCATCATCATGAAGACTCCCGGACCGAGCACATTGTCGAAGTTTTCGGTAACGAACGAGGTGACAAGGTCGTCGAGCTTCTGGTCGATGCTTGCCGCTTCTGCTGCGAGTTGCTGGTTCACCACGCTCATGTCTCGTCCGTCCATGATGGCCTGGTCGTGCTTGTGCACCAGTTCGGCGTTTTGGTTCTGCAGCTGGTCATACTTCTTCATGAATTTGAAGAGCTTGTCGTTGAGAGGCGTTCCGCTGATGACTTGCTGTGTATTGTCGAGCTTGATGTTGATGTGACCGTTTTCGAGTACTACGGGCATCACGCTTTCGTCGTCCATATAGATGTTTGCCATTCTCACGGAGTCTATCACTCCGTTGAAGGAGAACTGTCCGTGCACGACCTCGCAAGAGTCGATATTCTTTAGCTCGTTGTTCTTGAGTACTTTCAAATAGAGCATTCTGCCGTCGAGTGTAGACACGTTGGATGTTCCCTGGATGTCGTATTGGTTGGCACATGACGCAAGTGCCATTACGGTTAGGAAGGCATATAGTATTTTATTCATATCGAGTTCTGCTGTTTCTTAATCACTTTTACAAAATTACAATGTATCGTAGACTTGCGGAAAAGTTTTCAGTCTATTTAAAACAACGTGGGTGTCTTTTATCATTTTTTATTTATTCCTTCTCTTTTTTCAATTCGGAAGAAATGCGGTGCGATGAGTAGAGCTCAAGGATAGCCGCAATGAGCAGCAAGAGGACCCACTTGTTGTACACATAGTTGAAATAGTCTATGTAGTTGTAAAAGACAGATGCGAGAAACTGATACGTGGTGTCTACCATCAGCAGTCCTGACAGCAGAAAGCAGATGTCGGCAAACGCCATGATTTTCCGAAGCCTCGTGATGGTGGGATTGTTGCCTTCATAGGTCTGCATGGCCTGCATGGTGGTGAACATCACTGCGCCGGCGAGAAAGGTCCAGCATACGGTTTTCTGTTGCCACAACAGCACGTAGCATCCTACGCTGGCAACCATCAGCACGCCGCCAAGCAGGAAGATGATGGCTTGGAGGTTATGTTGTGGATTCTTCA
>CAVJZZ010000036.1:0-27349 GCA_963654295.1 Lachnospiraceae bacterium
CCTCTTTAGACTAACAAGGATTTTTGCTTAATCCACACGCTTTTGCAGGTGACCCTAAAATTCTTCCTTTTCCGATACAATGGGTACCTTTGTATTCCCGAAAGTTGACACTAATGTCACTTTTCGGGAATGACTATGATTATAAAAAGAGACATTAGTGTCCCGTTAAAATCGGGACACTAATGAGAACAACTATAAAATAGCAGAAGGAGTCCATTCATCACGAGTGGACTCCTTCTTTTGATAATCGGTGTAACCCTGGGGTTTACAGATTATCCCTTCTTATCGTATGAATGACAATTAAACATCTTTTAAGAAGGTTGAATATGCTATATAGAAACAACACAACTGCTGTTATTGATGCAATTAATACCATGTCCAGTACCAGTTAAGTATTACTGCAGTACCGGCTAGGTAAAACTCCAGTACCGGCTATCTGGTACTGGAGTTTCGGTTAACTGGTACTGAAAGTGGTACTGGCTTGCTTCGAAAAGAGAGTTGCTTTCTGTGAACACCACAGTTAATTGGCATCAAGAACAGACATGCATGATGGTCGGCAGAAACAAAAAAAAGAACTTGCCATAGCAGTTATTCACTGCGTGGCAAGTTCTTTGTATGTATGTAGGAACAGCAATGAGATCAGGCTATTCCCTTCAGTGTTCAGTGATTATTTTGCGCCCAAAATCTGCTTGGCTACAGAATCCTCGGCGTCTACCTTCAAGGTCTTCTCTGCAATCGCCTTGGCTGTAGGGATGTTGTCGTGAGAATAATGGTAGTAAGCCATGTAGTGATAAGCCTCCAGGATACGAGCCTTGTCAACAGAAGTAAGATTGTCGATATGACCTTCGATGATCTCTGCCAAACGCTCATAGTATGGTTTGGCAAGACCCTGCTTCGTATCGGGGTCGAGGGCAGCGCTCAAGCGTGCTCTCATAAACACGGCATAGTCCTCTGCATCGGGGAATTTGGCAGCCAAGTCAGCATAAGCCTGGTCGGCGTTCTTCACAGCCGCTTCGCGCTCTGCCTGAGTCTGCTGTGTCTCTGAAGCCTGGTTGCGATAGATGGTGGCAAGACCTGCATAGTCGTTAGCTGTAGCATCCTTCTTGGTAGCAAGGAACTTCTTGTACATATCGGCAGCATTTGCATAGTCGCTCTTGGCAGAATATGCCATGGCAAGCGTCTGCATCACATCGGCACGATCGGGTTTCATCTCCAAAGCCTTCTTGAAGGCAACGATAGCGTTGTCGTAATCCTTCTTGCCATTATAGGCATAACCGTCATAGGTGTAGTCCAATGCGGTGAACTTGGCGCTGTCAGACTGGTTGAAGAGCTTGTCTGCATAAACCAATGCATTGTCGTAATCCTTCTTGTCGGTATAGCTATAGAATGCGATACGGTTCAGACCTGCCATACGGGGAAATCTCTGAGCACCTGAAGTAGCCACCTCTACAGCCTTGTCATACTGCTGGGAGAAGTAGGCAGACATGGCATACTCTGTGAGCTGTGAACCGTCAAGCTTGTTCATGTCGGCCTTGCCGAAATTCTCAATCGCCTTGCCGAAGTCGTTCGCCTCATAATAGAAATGGCCTGCGACAGCATCAACGGGATAAGTAGGATCCACCTCGCGAAGCTTGTTGAGCATGCTGACAGCCTCCTCGGGGCTGCTCACACGATAAACGTAAGCATACTTGATATATCCCTGAGGATTGGAAGGCTCGAAATATACAGCCTGCTGATACCACTGAGCGGCACCACCACCATTGTCCTTGAAGGCTTCAATATCGCCCTTCAAGATATAGCCGGCACCATACTTCTTGTCTTTCTTGATGGCCTCGTCAGCATAACGAGTGGCATTCAAGGTATCCTTGATGTCAAGATAAGCACGGCCAAGACCAACGAGAGCTTCAGCACTCTTCTTGTTGTTCTTGTAGAACTCCTTCACCTGATCCTTGACAGCATCCGGATTAGACTTGTTATCAACTATTGCTTTTGTAATGGCATCTACCTGTGACTTGATGTCTTGTGCCATAGATGGAGCGCAGAATCCTGTCATCAACGCTCCTGCCAATAAATATTTAATCGCTTTCATAATTTCCTTATTTTAAGTTTGTATTGATGCGTTTCCCTTTATGACGAACAGACAAACGAAAAGTTACTGGTCTGAAACGTTAACAGATATTACATTGATATCACCGCGATAGGGCAACAAACCCGATTTGAAGATGATGCGCTGACCCTTGGGCGACTCCAGGAAATGGGCAAAGCCCCAAGGAAGACCGTTGATCGGGTCGTTTAACAATGCATATATGGTACGGATGAACGGATAGCGACCGTCGTAGATATACGCCTGATAAGGTTTCCAGCTGTTGCGCCATGTAGCCTTGTCAAGTTTGCTAACCGACATCACACGAATGTTCTTGTTGAATGTAGTATTGGTGGAATCCCGCTTGTCATTGAGCCAGTTGCTACCGATAACACCGATGGCATTGGGCGTATGCTCCACATAGTCTACCACGTCCTTGCTCTTGTTGACAGCCTGGATATTCGGACTCGTGATGTGCTGACCATTGAGCAGGGAATCTACACAATACTGGATTGTGCTCGACTTCTTGTTGTCGAACACCACCTGTATTTCTCCCAACTTGGATGAGGGATTGAGCTGGTTCCAATTCGTTATTTCGCCACGCAAGATTTTCTTCACGTCGTTGGCTGCAATACACGAATCAACATTCTCCTTGTTGATGATAAGTGCCAAACCATCGTATGCGATGGGTATGGCTACAGGAAGGAAACGACTGTCTTTCAAGTATTTCTTTTCCTTCTCCTTGTAATTGCGCGAGGTAATCACCAGGCACAGGCTGTCTTTCAACAGCAGATTCATCCCATCGATCTCGTTGATATACAAAGGGGTGACCTTTGCCTGAGGATAAGAAGCCTCAAACACCTCACGCTCCTCCTCGATGATAGGACTAAAACTTTCGTCAGAAGCAAACTGAATTGCCCCTGACGAATAAGTATCTGTTCTACCGTTCGTAGGTTTGTCGGCACAAGCCGACAAACCTACCACGATAAATGTTAATCCAACGAAAATGTCAGATATATGCTTCATACAAGTATTATTGAGCTAATCTAAATGTTACAGGCACATTATACTTAACGCGCACTGCAGAACCATTCTGCTTACCAGGAACCCAGTTAGGCATAGCCTTCACTACGCGAGCTGCTTCCTTGTCAAGAGATGGATCGACACTCTTGACAACCTGTACATCGGTAATGCTACCGTTTCTCTCAACCACGAACGAAACGACTACACGTCCCTGGATACCGTTCTCCTCAGCCACAGCCGGGTAGCGAACGTTGTTGCGAAGCCAGTTCATAAGAGCTGCATCGCCACCGGGGAATGAAGGCATCTGCTCTACAGTAGTGAAGACCTTGTTCTCAACCTCTTCGTGCTTGGGAGGCTCGGGCTGTGCAATTTCCTGCTTAGCCTGGAGCACAACACCTGCAGCCTCATCGTTACCTTTCACGTCGAAAGCACCGATGGATGTAGAGGTCTTGTTCAAGTCTTCCTGAGATTTCATTTCCTCCTCAGGTTTCACATCGCTATCCTTCTTGATGACAGGAGCGGTAAACTTGATAGAAGACTTTACTTTCTCTACTTTCTGTTCTTGTTCAACCTTCACGGGAGCCTTTCTCTTGACTTCAGCCTTCTTCTTCACCTCTTTGATGGTAGTAGCCTCGACAACCTGTTCGAATTTAGCCTTCTGGCTGGCTTCATACGCATTTTTGAGGGCGATTACAGCGAATGCAAGAACTGCAGCTATGGCCATGATGACGATAGACATCACGTTACGCTTAGACGTACCCTTGCGGAGTTTGTAAGCGCCGTAGGCCTGATTCTTACCTTGGAAGATAAGGTCAGTCCATTCATTAGATACCAAATCTATTTTTGCCATTGTCTTTCTTTTTTAATTGTTCATCGACTTACTTAATGCCTCGTTTTTCGAGCAAAGCCTTGTCGTCAGGATTAAGTTTGTCAACAACGAATTTACCAACACTGCAAATTTGCATTTCATCAAGAGCATCAACAAGGTTCTTGTACGTAGATTCGTCAGTAGCCTTGATGATGATGGTCATGGTAGGAATCTTCTGTCCGTCAACGACACCGTTCTTGATCTGGTCCAAAGCCTTGTTGTAGGTCTCATCCGTATATTTGTCGGGATGATCGGCTCTGTCCTTGTCAAGTTTTGCCTTGGCATTCATGATGATACCTACAGGGTTGATACCCTCTTCAGTAACGTGGTTGATCAGCACCTTACGGAGTCCCTGTGAGCCCCATGAAGTCTCTTTGAGACAAGAGGGGTCGCTGTAGTTAGGGATACCGTCGACGTGATACACCTTGTTGTTCGCAGCCACATAGATGGTGATGGTCTGCGATGCCTTGGTTGCGGTCTTGTCGTCGTCAGAAACGTTCTTATCGTTACTTGGCATGGTCAAGTTCATCGTCTGAGGTTTGCTCAGAGAGGTACAGAGCATGAAGAATGTGATAAGAAGCATCATCATATCCACCATAGGGGTGAAGTCGACGCGAACGTCTATCTTCTTCTGTTTGCTTTCTTTCTTTTTTGCCATTCTTTAGTCCTCCACCTTTTTATACGATGTGATCAGGAAGTAACGGTTCTCGTTCATGTCCTGAAGTTCAGACATCAATTTCTTTACGACTTTGTATGGAGTGTTCTCGTCAGCCTTGATAGCAATCTTGGTGTCGCTACCGTTGTCAAGGTTGTCGCGGACAGCCTTTACCCAAAGTTGGAATTCGCTCATCTTACCGTCGATACTGTCGGTAGGAATACCTTTGTCCTTCTGGTAGTCGTTGATATCAGCCTCACTCAAGTTCAGGAGCTGTTCGATATCGTTCATAGCGACACCGATACCGTTAGACTTGCGAGCGGTTTCAATCTGCTTCTTCGACAGCTGGATTCCGTATTGGTCTGCCATACTTTCAAGGATAGTCTGCATATCGCCAGGCTTATCCATACTCAAGAATATCTTGCCCTGTTTGTCGACAAGGATACTCAACACATTGTTTTCTGGAACTTTGATTTCCGATACCGAACCTGGTGTGTTCACCTTTACTGGCTCATTCTTCACGAACGTAGATGTCAACATGAAGAAGGTCAGAAGGAGCACCATGACGTCCGACATAGGAGTCATATCGATCCAGACCGCCTGTTTCTTAATTTTTACTTTACCCATAGTGATAAGTTTTTAAAGGGTTAGCAAAAATTAAGCTTCTTCTGCGTGATTGGCTTCGTATGTCTGAGCGATAGAGTAACCAACCTCATCGAGGGCGTATGTCAACTTGTCAATCTTGTTTGTGAAGTAGTTGTAAGAGATAACTGCACACCAAGATGTCAAAATACCGAATGCGGTGTTGATCAAGGCCTCAGAAATACCTGTAGAAAGTGCGAGTGAGTCACCACCACCACCAGCAGCCAAAGCCTGGAACGACTTGATCATACCGGTTACAGTACCGAGAAGACCGGTAAGAGTACCGAGGGTTACGATAGTTGCGATGATAGGCAAGTTCATCTGCAGAGTAGGCATTTCAAGCTGAGTAGCCTCTTCGTGAGCCTGCTGGATCTTTGCAACCTTCTGGCTCTTCTTGATACCAGCGGTGCCTTCCATCTCCTTGTAAGCACGGAGAGAAGCAGAAACAACGTTAGCTACAGAACCGCGCTGGTTGTCGCAGAGCTGCTGAGCCTTGTCGAAGTCTTTTGCGTTGAGCGCAGCCTTGATGTTCTGAACGAACTTTGTAAGAGAACCCTTACCGAAAGCTGTGCGGAGAGCGAGGATACGCTCGATGCTCAATGCGATCACGCTAAGCAAGAGTGTGTGGATCACAGGAACGACCATACCACCCTTGTAGATAGTACCAGCAATGTCGAGAGGTGCGCCCTCGCTGTCACCAGATGCGAAGTGACTGCCATCACCGAGTACGAAGTTGAAGATGCAAAGAGCGATGATGAAGCATACAACGATGACCCAAAATGCTGCTCTTACTCCCTGAAAGCCCTGGCTTTTCTTAGGGCTTGCTTTTTTTGTAGTTGCCATAATTTAAAATTTTAAGTTTTATAAATAATTTAAGATTTATTATCTGTTTTATATATGTGCCGAGCGCCATTTGCAAAGAAGGCGCACTATTCGTGCTTTTCTTTCTGTGCGCAAAGATAGTAAATTAAAGGTAACTAATATTGCAATTAAGAAGTTTTAACGACAAAAGCACCTAAAAATTCACCATCAGGAAACACCCGTCACACGTTTGTATTATTTCAATCGCCCAAGGGCTTCCTTGATGCGTCTGAGTGCCTCGCGGATATTGTCATCACTGGTGGCATAGCTCATGCGGAAACATTCGGGATCACCAAAAGCATCACCTCCCACTGTAGCCACATGACCTACTTCGAGCAGATACATCGCCAAGTCGGTGGAATTGTTGATGGTGCGTTCGCCGTCGCTCTTGCCGTAGAAGCTGCTGCACTTCGGGAACAAATAGAAGGCGCCCTGTGGTACATTCACTTCCAAGCCTGGTATTTCCTTTGCCAGTTTCACAATCAGATTGCGGCGGCGTTCGAAAGCGAGACGCATGGTCTCGACGCACTCTTGTGAGGAGTTGTAGGCAGCCTCGGCTGCTTTCTGACTCACGGAGCAAGGTCCGGAAGTGTATTGTCCCTGCAGTTTGTTGCAGCCTTTCACGATCCATTCGGGTGCTGCGATATATCCGATACGCCATCCTGTCATTGCATAAGCCTTGGACACGCCGTTGACGATGATGGTGCGTTCCTTCATGCCCTCGAACTGTGCAATGCTTTCGTGATGACCTATATAATTAATGTGTTCATAGATCTCATCTGCCAGCACAAACATATCCTCATGTTTCTTGATGACATTTGCCAGTCCCTCCAGTTCTTCCTTGGAGTAGACACTGCCCGTAGGGTTGCTCGGTGAGCAAAGTATCAACAGACGGGTCTTTGGAGTGATGGCAGCCTCAAGCTGTTCGGGCGTCATCTTGAAGTCCTGTTCAAAGCCTGCGTTCACAATGACGGGAGTACCGCCAGCCAACTTGGCCATCTGCGGATAGCTCACCCAATAAGGTGAAGGGATAATCACCTCGTCACCGGGATTGACCAAAGCCATCACCGTATTGCAAACGCTCTGCTTGGCGCCATTGGAAACAAGCACCTCGTTCACCGTATAGTCGAGATTGTTCTCGCGCTTCAGTTTGGCAACAACAGCCTTGCGCAAGTCTGCATAGCCCGGCACTGGCGAATATCTGGAATAGTTGTCGTCGATAGCTTGCTTGGCTGCGGCCTTGATATGGTCGGGTGTATTGAAGTCGGGTTCGCCGACGCTCATGTTGATGACGTCCACACCCTGAGCTTTCATCTCACTGCTTTTCTGCGACATCGCCAAAGTTGCCGACGGTGCCAATCTGTTCAATCTGTTAGATAGCTGTGCCATAATTTATATAACCTAATAATGATTTATAATTGCAAAATTAATCATTTTATTCGTTTAAACGAAACAAACACTTCATTATTTCGTTTTTACCCGACAAATCGCACTATTTCGTATTGGTGTCCGGCAGATGCAGCGTATGCCCCATCCGTTCCTTCTTCGTCTTCAGATAGTCGTAGTCATACACGTTGGGGGATATTTCTATCGGCACGTTCTCCACGATTTCAAGTCCGTATGCCTCCAGCCCCACACGTTTCACGGGATTGTTGGTCATCAGACGCATCTTGTGCACACCCAGATGTCTGAGCATCTGTGCACCGCAACCATAGTCGCGTTCATCGGGTTTGAAGCCGAGATGCACATTGGCGTCGACGGTGTCGTAACCCTGCTCCTGCAACTTATAGGCCTTGATCTTGTTCATCAAGCCAATGCCGCGGCCTTCCTGCTGCATATAGATCAGTACGCCCTTGCCTTCTTTTTCTATCATCTGCATGGCTTGATGCAACTGTTCCCCGCAATCACAACGCTTGCTGCCGAGGATGTCGCCCGTAGCACAAGAGGAATGTACACGCACGAGCACACTTTCATCCGGCGTCCAACTGCCTTTGATGATTGCCATGTGCTCCAGTCCGTTACTGGTCTGGCGGAACGGTATCAACTGGAAATCTCCGTATGCGGTGGGCAGATGCACCTGGTCGCCCACCTCGATGAGTGATTCCTTTTGCAGACGGTAAGCAATCATATCCTTGATGGAGATGATCTTCAATCCCCACTTCCCGGCCATTTCCTTCAGTTGCGGCAGACGTGCCATGGTGCCGTCTTCATTCATGATTTCCATCAAAGCAGCAGCCGGATACAGCCCTGCCATCTTGCAGAGGTCCACTGCCGCTTCGGTATGTCCGCTTCTGCGCAACACGCCGTTATCCTGTGCATAAAGCGGATTGATGTGTCCTGGACGTCCGAATGTCTGAGGTGTAGACGCTGGGTCTGCAAGTGCCTTGATGGTGGCAGCACGGTCGTGGGCTGAAACACCCGTCGTGCAACCTTCCAACTTGTCAACCGTTATTGTAAAAGGTGTGCCCAGCATCGAGGTGTTGTCCTGCACCTGGTGCGGCAAGTCAAGTTCGTCACAACGGCTCAATGTGACAGGAGCACAAAGCACGCCTCTCGCATTCACGAGCATGAAGTTCACCATTTCGGGCGTAATCATCTCCGCCGCAACAATCAAGTCTCCTTCGTTCTCTCTGTCTTCGTCATCCACGACAATGACAAATTTTCCTTCCTTAAAGTCTTTCACTGCATCTTCGATGCGATCCAGTCTGATATCTTCCATATAATAATGTGCTTATGATTTGATTTTATTCATTTGTTTCTGTATGTCTCTGATCTGGTCAGTCACACGCGCATTGTTGTCGCAGATGGCATGCAGATCCTTATAAAGGCGCATGCGGAACCGTATCATTCGGCAATAGAAGAACACACCCAACGGCAGAATGATAGCTGATGCCACATTGAGCCAGCGCCGGTCGAAAGGACGTGTGTGTGCCTTGACCGACAGCACGGGATAGCGGTTCAGATAGACCACCAGCTGACGGCTGCGCGTGTTATGCAAGTCTTCAATCAGCGTCTCCAGTTCCCCGCTGACGCGTTCTATCTCATGGTCTGGCTTGTATTTGAAGAACACGTTGACGGGATTGGGCAACGACCTCAAGCGGTGTTCGTGTTCATAGCGTTGCACGTCGACGGTCATCTGTGCCAGTTTCGTGAGGTCTCCTTCATAGTCAGGACTGTTGATAATCACCTCCTTGGCAAACAGATGACGCTTGATGCGCATACCCAACAGGCGGGTAAAGAACTCGCGATACATGTCCATGCTGAACACAGTAGAGTCTCCGTTTGCCTTGTAGGTCACAAATACAGCCACCGGCGTGAGCACGCCCAGTGCGAGTGTCTTGCCGAACCAGATATCCCAAGAACCCAGACGCGCCATGCGATAGCCCGAGTTGTCGAGGATATAATAAACAATAAAGACCAGTACGGATATGATGACCGGGAAACCCAGACCTCCTTTTCTAATAATAGCACCCAAAGGAGCACCGATGAAGAAGAACAAGAGACAGGACAAGGCCACCGTAAATTTGTTGAACATCTCGATCACATGACCGCGGATAACCCTGTCGCCCTCAGACGTCATCATGCTCTTGAAGTCCAGATCGGTCACGCTCGACTGCACTTGGTTCAGTGCTGCGTTGGCAGCCTGTTGCTGTTTGGTGAGCGGCATCCGTGCGAACACCGTGTCCAAATTTGCCGTTTTGCCCATCGCTGTGGCTTTCAGCGAGTCCGCCCGCGACAAGTGGGGGACGGAATACACCGTAGTCATGGCATAACGGTAATAACTTCTTCCGATACTGTCATATACATGGTTGAGCGAGTCCATGCTCAGTTGGATTTGCGACAGGCTCTTGCCACGTGCGTCGTTCGACAAACCGCCGGCATCAGCCATATTGAAGTCACCGTCGAAGTCCATCACGATTTTCTTGCAGACGAACGTTTCCCGGCGATAGGGCACGCTGGCAGTGTTACCGAAGTCCTGCGAGCGCATATTCTCAAACCATTCGCCGCTCCACAGCGTCATGACCAAGTGTTTCTTCTCTGCTGTAGACTGCAGCATCGCCGAGTCTGCCAGGATGATGGCGGCATCCTCATAGCTGTCGGTCATACGGTATATCATCACACCATAGAGCTTTCCCGTGTTCAAGTCCTTGCGCTCCACATAGATATTGCTCTGCGGCACGCCGTCATAGAAGATTCCCTCGGGTATCTCCAACTCCGGACTTTTCTGCTTCATCGAGATCATCAGCTTGGCGAGCTCCACATTCGCATGCGGACCCACCACGTTCTGAAACCAGAACGAGCACAGACAGAGCAACACCGAAATGACCACCAAAGAGCGGAAAGACTGCACCAGCGAGATGCCCGCCGCCTTGATGGCAGTCAGCTCCGAGCTTTCGCCCAAGTTTCCGTATGTAATCAGTGAAGAAAGGAGGATGGCGAGCGGCAATGCCTGAGGCACAAGCATCAACGCCATATACCAAAAGAACTGCGCCAAAATATCCATTGACAAGCCCTTTCCGATAAGCATGTCAATGTATTTCCAAAGGAATTGCATCATCAGCACAAACTGGCAGATGAAGAAAGTTCCTATAAAGAGCAAGCTGAACTGGCGAGCTATAAATATGTCTAATTTCTTGAATCGAAGCATTATTAACCTTTAGATGTGGAAGACACACACCTTTCCAACTTGCAAAAGTAACACAAAAAAATCAGAGTATGGATGTTTTTCCCTATTTTTTCTATCCTACAAGCCCGTAGAGCGGTGCATGCGTTCCAAATCCTCCCACCAGAGGTCTTCCATGCTCTCCACATCATCGGGATAGGCAAAATCGGTAATCGTTAACGTATAGTTGCCCGTAAGGTCACTTTTCATCATGCCCAGTTCCACATAAGAGTCGGGATCATCGTCGGTGTCCCACTTGAAACGCATCCGGTTCTCTTTCACCTTATTTATAATATAGGCGGTATGGATGTCATGATGTGCCCACGTCTCGCCCCACCTGAAGGTGAATGCCCCGTCTTTCTCGGTCACCTCGTCTGCCATCCAGCGTTCCAACCCTGACGGTGTGCTGATGAGCGACCATATCAAATTCCTCGAACTCGAATTGAGCACGCGCTCTATATAAATCTTCTTTTTTGCCATTTTGCTTGTTACATTTGCCCTACGAATCTGTTTAACGCCACAAAAATACAACAAAAATCATATACCAACGAATTTTTCCTGTGAAATATTTTGGAGTGTAAAAGAATTGTATTACCTTTGCACCCGCAAATCAGCAATAACGATGGCGGGATAGCTCAGCTGGTTAGAGCGCATGATTCATAATCATGAGGTCCCCAGTTCAATCCTGGGTCCCGCTACAGAGAAGCAGTAAGATTTTTCTTACTGCTTTTTCTTTTTCCCTTCACCCGTGTTTTGTCAAGTGCAATTGGCAAAATGTAAGCCACGGCTTAGAAACGGTCATCATTTCTTGCATTTTAATGTCACTGCAACACTAAAAAGCCGTTATTTTTTTGCCTCTTTAAAATAATTGATTACTTTTGCGGTAACGTTAAACACAAGATGTAGTTATAACTTAAAATATAATCAATCATGGTAAATTACAAAGAAATCGGCTTGGTGAACACCCGTGAGATGTTTAAGAGAGCCATCAACGGCGGTTATGCAATCCCTGCATTCAACTTCAACAACATGGAACAGCTGCAGGCTATCATCAAGGCTTCTTCCGACCTGAAATCACCGGTAATCCTTCAGGTGTCTAAAGGTGCACGCAACTATGCCAACCAGACACTGCTCCGCTATATGGCAGAAGGTGCTGTAGCCTATGCCAAGGAATTGGGATGCAATCACCCTGAAATCGTTCTTCACCTCGACCACGGCGACAGCTTCGAGCTTTGCAAGAGTTGTGTCGACATGGGTTTCTCTTCTGTGATGATCGACGGTTCTTCTCTTCCTTACGACGAGAATGTAGCGCTGACCAAGAAGGTGGTGGACTATGCTCACCAGTTCGACGTAACCGTAGAGGGTGAGTTGGGTGTGCTCGCTGGCGTAGAAGATGAGGTTTCTTCAGAAGTTTGCCACTACACCAAGCCCGAAGAGGTGATCGACTTCACCACAAAGACTGGCGTAGACTCACTCGCCATCTCTATCGGTACCTCACATGGTGCTTACAAGTTCAAGCCTGAGCAGTGCACACGCGACCCGAAGACTGGTCGTCTGGTTCCTCCTCCATTGGCTTTCGACGTGCTCGACGAGATCATGAAGAAGCTCCCTGGCTTCCCCATCGTTCTCCACGGCTCTTCTTCCGTACCACAGGAATATGTGGACATAATCAACCAGTATGGCGGCAAGTTGCCTGACGCTGTCGGTATTCCTGAGGAACAGCTCCGCAAGGCTGCCAAGAGCGCCGTTTGCAAGATCAACATCGACTCAGACTCTCGCTTGGCATTCACTGCTGCTGTACGCAAGACATTGGCTGAGAAGCCTGCTGAGTTCGACCCACGCAAGTACTGCGGCCCTGCACGCGACTTGATGGAGGACATGTACAAGCACAAGATTATCGATGTGCTCGGCTCCGACAACAAGCTCGGCAACTGCGAATAAGATTGTTAAGTCATATAGTTCAATTGGAAGAAAAGGCGGAGACCCTGCAATGGGGTCTACCGCCTTTTGCTTATTTTCATAGATATATGAACCTTTCTACAAGCTTTGCCTCATCGCATGTAGCGTGAGACAAAGCGTTTCACCCGTTGTGTATATTCCACGGGATGGTCGTGGTAAGCCTTGGCATGTTCCGTTCCTGGCACCACCCATATCTCCTTTTCCACCCGTCCCATGCTGTCACGGGGCTGCGTCTTTGCCTCATAGAGCGGTTGCAGCATGGAGAAAGGCACGAAGTCGTCCTTGTCGCCATGGATAAACAGCATCGGCAGCTTGCTCTTCGCCACTTGCTTCAGGGGTGACGCCTCTGTAAAACCCCAACCGTACTTCAGTCGGCATAAGATGTCGGACGTGTAGAGCAAGGGGAACGCAGGCAAGTGGAACTGTGATTTCAGTTCGTGAGCAAACTCGTCCCACACACTCGTGTAGCCACAGTCTTCCACAAAGCAGCGCACATAGTCGGGCTGCGGTTCGCCAGACACACACATCGTCGTGGCAGCTCCCATCGACACACCATGCACCACCATACGCGATACACAACTATCCACACGGAACATCCGCTCGGCCTCATTCATCCACCGCATCACATCTATCCGGTCTTTCCACCCCATCTGGATGTCGTCGCCGTCACTCTTCCCATGACCATGCAGGTCGGGCAGAAGCACATTGTAGCCCATCCGGCTATAGATGCTGGCAATGGGGAGCATGCGAACCGACATATCTTGATAACCATGTACGAGCACTGCAGTGCGTCCGCACGCTCTCGGGTCACGCACAAAGATGGCATGCAGACGTGTGCCTTTGGCGGTCACAATAAACGTATCCCGCAAGGCATGCGCCTGTTGCAGACTGTCCAACCAAGGTTTCAAGTCGGGCTGTTGATTAAGCACGCGGTTCATCTGCATGTCCACATTCCGTTTGGCGGCAGGGTTCACCAACGCATAACCGACCAAATAGAAACTTCCGCCCGTGACAAGTAGCAGGGCGGCAATGACCAAGACGGTCACTACCCAAAACGTTTTTCTTTTCATTCGTCCAAGATTTGTTTAAGCAAGAAGGTGGCATTCTGGTTACGCGCCACGCCTTGCGTGATTTTATAGGAATAGGTCACACGGTCTGACAACTCGATTTCAAAGCAATAGTTGTGGAACCTTCCGTCCGCCCGGTTCTCCATCTTGGAGAGTTCCAAGTCGTGGGTGGCAATGATGCCGCTCACGGGGAGTTGGGAGATATATTCGAGGAAGAGGCGTGAACCATTGAGTTTATCGAGCGAATTGGTGCCCTTGAGTATCTCGTCGAGGATAATCAGTGTGCGCGGTTGCGTCTTGCAATAGGCGATGAGTTGTTTCAAGCGCAGCAACTCGGCGTTGAAATAGCTGATGCCGTGCGCCAAATCGTCTGTGGTGCGCATGCTGCTGAACAGACTGAACACACTCACCTTCAGGTGTTCGGCAAAGACAGGCATACCGTTGCGTGCGAGGATATAGTTGATTCCCAGCGAACGGAGGAAGGTGCTCTTGCCTGCCATGTTGGCTCCCGTCACGATATAATAGTTGCGGTCGAGGATGGAGAAGTCGTTTCGCACAGCTCTCTCACCCAAGAAGGGATGATAGAGGGCGCAGGCTTCGTAGACCACATCTGCAGCATCCGAGATTTCTGCAGCAGTAGAAGCTGGTTCATTGTAGCGGAAGGTCGCCATCGAGACGATGGCATCGAGGCGGTCTATTGCCGCTATCCAGCCTGCCATGTGCCCTGCATAAGTGCGGTGCCAGCGAAGAAAGCGATGGATGAGAAACACGGTCATGAACGTGATGCTGTAGAGCACCTGTCCCATAAAACTGTTGCAGCGGTCCAAGCTTGACAGAATCTTACTGAACGCTGTGAAGCCCGCTTCAGCCTCGCCTACCTTTTCCACCAATGCTTGCAACTCCTCCGACTCGTCCACCATGCCACGAAGTCGCCCAATCATCCCAACGATGCGGGCATAGGCCTCCATCTGCCCGGACGTTTCGTCTACGGTGCGACTGATTTTCTCCAATGTGCCACGGAAGAACAAGCAGACAAAAAGCAACTGCCCTATTGCCCACAACACGGGAACACTCGCCGGCAACGATGTAAAAGCCGACACCAAAGACAAGCCGACGAGCACGCCCAATGCTCCACATGCCACATATGGCATCGCCGATGAAGTGACCAGACCATCAAGCCTCAGCGCTTTCAGTTTGTCGAGAGCTGATGCCACACGCCTGGTGTCTATCTTTTCGTCCGCCCCACATGCCAAGTAGCGTTCCCTCCAATCCTTGTGTTCCGCCAATGTCCAAACCGCCTTCCGGCGTCGTTCCGTCTCGTCGCGTGTCAGCGTAAGCGACGACAGACAAGAGGCTAGATAGTCGCTGCCGCCCGAGGTGAGCGTGCGGTCGATGCGATTGAAGAGCGACTGTGGACCGAAGATATCCAGGTCATAGGAGAACGGTTGCTGGGAGTCACTGTAGCGAATTCCTGTATCAAAGCAACTGAAGTCGCCTTCCAGATAATTCAGTTCGTGGTCGTAAACCCTCTTTCGGGCTTTGAGGTTATCAATATGTACGCTGTTGGTTTCATCGGCACGCCGTATAGCTACATAGAGAACCGCTGTCGCCACTGCCCCCCACAGCATCCATGCCGCTCCGATATGGGTCGTAAAGAGTGCGACCCATGCCACGGCAACGAGAAACGAAAGGATTTCGCCTGCCACATAGTAGCGGTTGCGCTGCTTCAAGCGTGCTATTTCGGAGGAAAGGCGATCGGACTGTTCCCGATAATATACCTTGAGTGAAGTCATATATATAAAAAGGTGTATCTTTGTCGGCCACAAAGATACACCTTTTCCGTCGGCAAGCTTGTTGCCATTAACTTATTTTTAGTCTTTCTTCCAGAGTTTGCTCATATCCTCAAGGGTTTTACCCTTGGTCTCGGGCACGAGTTTCCACACGAAGACAGCAGCCACCACACAGATGGCACCATAAAGGGCATAGGTGAACCAGTGACCGAAGTTGGCATCCGAACCGAGCTTCATGTTGAACATAGGTACGAAGGTAGAACTGACGATCCAATTGAAGATCCACTGGAATGCCACGGCGATGGCTACGGCTGCACCACGTATGGTATTGGGGAATATTTCTGCGATGAGCACCCAGCAGATAGGACCCCAGCTAAACATGAAGCTGGCACTGTACACCATGATACTCAGCATGGTAACCAGACTCAAAGATTCGTTGCCGAAGGTTAGTGCCACACCAAAGGCACCGATAGCCATGCCTACAGAACCCCAGATGAGCAGGGGCTTACGTCCCAACTTCTCAACCGTAAAGACGGCGACAAGCGTAAACGAGATGTTGACCACGCCCATGATAACGGTCTGCACCATCGGCTTGTCCATACCCATATCGGCAAAGATACGCGGAGCATAATAGAGCACGGCGTTGATGCCGACAGCCTGCTGAAACACGCTGAGCATGATGCCCACGAAGATGACCAGCACGCCATAGGTGAACAGTTTCTCGGTCTTGGTGGTGATGGTATTCTTGATTTCTTCCAGGATTTCGCGTCCTGCACTCTCACCGTTGATGCGGCTGAGCACATGCAGCGCCTTCTCCTCCTGCTTCACCATCACGAGATAGCGCGGTGTTTCGGGCACGAAGCAGATCAAGAGGGCAAACAGACCGGCAGGAACAGCCTCACTACCGAACATGTAGCGCCAGCCTGTCGCAATGGTCCAGGGGTCGCTGCCGGGAGCTACGGCGTTCAAGCCCTCGCCTATCTGCTGGATCATCGGGTTGGTATGCTCGCCGAGAATGAGGAAGTTGACCATATATACGACCAGCTGGCCGAAGATGATGGCAAACTGGTTCCACGACACGAGGGTGCCACGGATATTGGAAGGTGCCACTTCTGCGATATACATCGGGCAGATAGCCGATGCCAAACCAACACCGACACCACCAATCACACGGTAGATATTGAATACAATGAGCAAGTTCCACGTGGGTTCTCCATAGTTGAAGAACAGGAATTCTGGATTCATCGATCCCAATGCCGAGATGAAGAACATCACGCCGGCGAATATCAAGGAGCGCTTGCGTCCCCAGTTGGAGGCAAGATAACCGGAAATGCCACTGCCTATTACACAACCGATCAAGGCACTGGCACAGGTGAAACCGTGAATACTGTCGGAGTAATTAAAGTCTTTCGCTCCGAGGAAAAATGCCTGCAGTCCCTTCTCGGCTCCCGAGATGACCGCCGTGTCGTAACCGAAGAGCAGACCGCCCAGCACGGCTACGAGCACAATAGAAATCAGGTAGGCAATGCTACCGCCATTGTTTTGTTTCATTGATTGATTTATTAGTTTTAGTTTCGTTTGTCTTTCTATAGAATACGGATACCCAAGGGCTATCCCTATCTTTTTTACATGCTGATGGTACGCTCTACGGGGTCATAGTGCAGGTCGGCACCGTCAAGGAAGCGCGACAAAGCACCTTGTTCCGACAGTTCCTGGGGTGTCCCGACAGAGAGTGCTCCCTGTTGCATGAGCCAGATGCGGTCTGCCACTTGCAGTGCCATGCCGACATCGTGTGTCGACATAAACACAATCTTGCCGGTTTCATGCGCCACCCTATGCAACAGGCGCATCAGTTCTACCTTGCCGGGAAAGTCAAGAAAGGCAGTAGGCTCGTCGAGAAGGATAACGGGAGTCTGCTGTGCCAACACTTTGGCAATCATCATGCGCTGACTCTCGCCGTCACTCAACGTTCCTGCCATGCGGTGACGCAATGGTTCGAGCCTCATCATTGCCAATGCTTCATCCACCACACGGTGGTCATCGGCATGAAGGGTTCCCCAAAATCCTGTATAAGGCGTGCGCCCCATCCCCACGATTTCCGCCACTGTCATATGTTGCACCTCGGGTCTGGAGGTGAGTACCACGCCGATGGTTTTTGCCAATTGGCGAGGTGCAAGGGCATGCAGGTCTTGACCGTCTATCTCCACTTGCCCTGCTATCGGCGGCTGAAATGCCGCCAAGGTTTTCAGCAACGTCGACTTGCCTACGCCATTGGGACCGAGCAGGCAGGTCAATTCTCCTCCGAGGATATCACCGCAAAGCCCGTCCATCACGTTCACACGACGGTGTCCGCCGCCGTATCCGATGGTCAGATGACGTATGCTTATCGTCTTTTTCATAGTGTATATTGCTCTTCCTTGCCACCATCCGCACAATATCGGCGTGCCAACACATACAGATAGTCGCTCAGCCGATTGAGCATCTTCGACAGGGCGGCACTCCCGAAGTGTTCGTCTGTGGCTGCCACCAAGCGACGCTCAGCAGTCCGGCAGGTGACACGCGCCACATGGGCTTCGGCTGCAGGCACATTTCCACCAGGCAACAGGAAGGTGTGTTGTTCGGGAAGTTGTGAGGTCATGTCATCAATGCGCTGTTCCAACGTATCGACAAATGCCGACAACAATTTTTCCGTTTCTTCCTTTTTCCCATCATACGGACGGGTAAGCACGGCAGCACCTTCAAGCAGCAACCGCTGGGTCTGCAGGATTACTTCCGTTTCTCCTCCATCCGGGTCGAGTGCCAACAACATTCCCAACCGCACATTCAGTTCGTCCAAGGCTCCATATGCCTCTATACGGGGGTCGTCCTTGCGCACCCGCACATTGCTGCAGAGGCTTGTTGTGCCGTCATCTCCTCGTTTCGTGTATACTTTCATTTTGTGTTTGTTTTGTTGTCCTGAGTGGGTGGCGGCGGCGGTGTCTTCCGGATTTCTTCCCTCTTCGGTTCCTTCTTCACAGCCTTGTCACGCAGATAGAAGAGCCGCAGCAGGTTGGCAATGCCCAGCACTGCCCATACCACTTGCGTGCTGTCGTCTCCGATGACTGTAGAGAGGATGACGATAGCTGTAGACAGCAGGATGTCGAAAATCAGCAATGTGGTTTTCATCTTGATGCCACGACTCTGGAAGGTCGCACTCCAATAGGTCCATCCAGTGAAGTAGACGGATGCCACCATCAGCACGCACATGGCTGAGCTTAAAGTGAATATTCCTGTATTTTCGTCCATGGGTTTATTCCGTTCTGTCTTGCTTTTCGGCTATCCGCCGCACGGAATACAAAGTTACGACAAATCTGTAATAACGGCAAAAAAAAATCTTTTTTATTTCTTCAACGGATGTTGGATGAAGGGGTTACAAACATACGGATACAAAAAATGGACTACCGCTGTAGTCCACAACCTTTGTTAACCTTAAATCTAATACTATGAAAAACACGTTGCAAAGTTATTTAGTTTTTGCCATAGCTACAAGCTTATCGGACAAAAACGTTCTACTTATGCTTCTTTTTTGACCTATATCAATATTTCGTAATCTATTGTAAGCCAAACCGATGTGTCTTTCCGTATCAGTGTTTTTTAGTTTCCACTTTCTTCACCCCGTCCATAAACTGGCCTTCGGGAGCTGTCACTTCCAAGTCAAGCTCGGGCAGTTCCACCGACTCTGGCTCGGCACGATAGGGGATTTTGGTAGGATTCTTGTACAGTTCCACCTCTACCATCGCCACACCTTGCGAGAGTATGCCCAATGCTTTGGCTGCCGAATAAGAGAGGTCGATAATGCGTCCCTTGGCAAAGGGACCGCGGTCTGCCACACGCACCACCACATGCCTGCCGTTGGCGGGATTGGTTACCTTGAGCATCGAACCGAACGGATATTTCCGGTGGGCGCATACCAAGCTGTCGCTGTGGTAGCGTGTGCCATCGCTCATGCGCATACCATTGGCTTTGCGCGAATAATAGGTGGCCTTGCCCCGCTGCTGTGCCAACATCGGGACAAGGCAAAAACTCATGATGATACTTAGAATATAAAATCTACTGTTCACAATACCTTGTTTTATTTGACGGCAGCCCTTCTCAGACTACGCCTTGCGCCATCATCGCGTTCGCCACCTTCATGAAGCCCGCGATATTGGCACCTTTCACATAGTCGATGTAGCCGTCCGGTTCTGTTCCGTATTTCACACATTGTTCGTGGATGGAGTGCATGATGTCGTGGAGTTTTTCGTCCACTTCCGCCTCATTCCAACTCAGGCGGATAGCATTCTGAGTCATCTCCAGTCCCGATGTAGCCACGCCACCGGCATTGACAGCCTTGCCCGGTGCAAAGAGGGTCTTCGACTGCACAAATTTGTCAACAGCCTCAGCGGTGCATCCCATGTTGGACACTTCCGCCACGCAGAGCGGCTGATGGGCGAGTATCTGGTCGGCATCGTTGCCGTCAAGTTCGTTTTGGGTGGCACAGGTGAGCACGATGTCGGTCTTCACCTCCCATGGACGCTTGTCTGGAATAAATGTCGAGCCGGGATATTCGTCGGCATAGGGCGCGCAGACATCATTGCCGCTGGCACGCAGTTCGAGCATATAGTCGATCTTTTCTCCGCTCACGCCGTCGGGGTCATAGATATAACCGTCCGGTCCGCTGATGGTCACCACCTTGGCACCCAGTTCGGTAGCCTTCTTCACGGCACCCCAAGCCACATTGCCGAAACCGCTCACGCTGACGGTCTTGCCTTTAATGTCGATACCACGTGTCTGGAGCATCTGGTTCACGAAGTATAGGGCACCATAGCCTGTGGCTTCCGGACGGATGCGTGATCCGCCCCACTCCATGCCCTTGCCGGTGAGCACTCCCTCCCAGCGGTGGGTCAACTTCTTGTAGGCACCGAAGAGATAGCCCAGCTCCCGTGTGCCCACGCCAATATCTCCTGCTGGCACGTCTTCATCTGGTCCGATATGACGGTAGAGTTCCGACATGAAGGCTTGGCAGAAGCGCATCACTTCCCCGTCCGAGCGACCACGGATAGAAAAGTCCGATCCACCTTTCGCTCCGCCCATAGGCAGGGTGGTCAGGGCATTCTTGAAGGTTTGCTCAAAACCCAGAAACTTCATGATAGACAGGTTTACAGACGGATGGAACCTCAGTCCGCCCTTATAGGGTCCTATGGCGCTGTTGAACTGCACGCGATAACCCAGGTTCACGTGCACTTCTCCCCGGTCGTCCACCCAAGGCACACGGAACGTGATGATGCGTTCGGGCTCTACGATACGCTCCATGATCTTTGCTTTTTCAAACTCAGGATGGCGGTTATACACGTCCTTCACCGTAGTGAGCACTTCTCTCACAGCCTGCAAATATTCCAATTCGCCGGGGTGCTTCGCCTCAAGCGACTGTATGATCTTGTTCACTTCCATAGTATTCTCCTGTTTGGTTTAATGTTTATCTGATTGATTCGGTTTGTCATAGTGTCATGTTGACGAGGCAAATATAGGTAAAAAGCGAGTAGGCTCCAAACTTTTTGACAATAATTTCACGCTTTGTACGCTTTCTTTTTGTATTGTCTTCCTTTTCCATTACCTTTGCATCAGACAACCTTTCGAGTCCTATACCTTATTATATATATGAACATCTATAAGTTTCTCAATCACTACCAGACGTTGGGCACCCGCTGCATCTACCCACCCGCAAGAACATCGCAAGTCTGCATGAGGGCACGGTTGAAAGAAGACTTCTACCGCTATTGCCGAAGGAAACACCGGGTGAAGATGTTGCTCTACAGTATCTTCATGCCCAACCGCCGGAGCAGCGACTTCGTGACCAAAAGCATGAACTATGAAGTGGGATAATCCGCCCCACAACATACTTAGACGACCTAAAACCATACTTATGAAAGAGAAGATTCCACAGGAATGGAACCAATTTTACCTGAAAGACGTGTCGTTCATGAACCTGATGATGCGGCGCATCTACAACGTGCTCATCGTGGCAAACCCCTATGATGCCTTCATGCTGGAGGACGACGGACGCGTGGAAGAGAAGATCTACAACGAATACATGGAACTGGGACTCCGCTATCCGCCCACGTTCACACAGGTGAGCACCACGGAAGAGGCATCCAGAATCCTCTCCACGACCAACATCGACCTGGTCATCTGCATGCCGGGCAATGCCGACAACGATGCCTTCTCGGTGGCACGCGACATCAAGGCGGCATGGCCCGACATCCACTGTGTGGTGCTCACGCCCTTTTCGCATGGCATCACCAAGCGCATGGAGAACGAAGACCTGTCAATCTTCGACTACGTCTTCTGCTGGTTGGGCAACACCAACCTCATCCTGTCGATCATCAAACTCATCGAAGACAAGATGAACCTGGAGAACGACATCCGCAACGGTGGCGTGCAGATGATTCTGCTCGTGGAAGACAGCATCCGCTTTTATTCGTCCATCCTGCCCAACCTCTATAGCTACATCCTTCTGCAGAGCCAGCGCTTCTCCACCGAGGCGCTCAACCGCCATGCCGCCACCCTCCGCATGAGGGGACGTCCAAAGGTAGTGCTGGCGCGCAACTACGAGGAGGCACTCAGCCTCTACGAGAAGTATGCCGACAACATGCTGGGCGTCATCAGCGACGCCCGCTTTCCTCTGAATGGAGAGAAGGACGCAGAAGCCGGACTGAAGTTGTGCCGCGAGATCAGAAGGCACGACAACTTCCTTCCCGTCATCATCGAAAGCAGCGAGTCGGAAAACCAGGAGAAAGCCGAGCGTGAGGGGTTCCGCTTTGTCGACAAGAACTCGAAGAAGATGAGCATTGATCTGCGCCGCATGATGGAACAGCACATGGGGTTCGGTGACTTCATCTTCCGCGACCCTAAGACGCACGACGAGATTGTGCGCATCCGTTCGCTCAAGGAACTGCAGGACAACATCTTCAAGATTCCCAACGACTCCATGCTCTATCATGTGAGCCGCAACCATGTGAGCCGTTGGCTCAGCGCACGCGCCATCTTCCCTGTGTCGGCATTTCTCAAGAATGTGACGTGGGAGAAACTGCAGGACGTCGACGCACACCGGCAGATCATCTTCGATGCCATCGTGCAATACCGCAAGATGAAGAATATCGGCGTGGTGGCGGTGTTCGACCGTGGCAAGTTCGACAAGTACGCCCACTTCGCACGCATCGGTGAAGGGTCGCTCGGCGGTAAAGGCAGGGGCTTGGCATTCCTCGACAACATCGTGAAGATGCACCCCGAATTCAATGCGTTCCCCGGTGTCACCGTGCAGATACCGAAGACCGTCGTGCTGTGCACCGACGTGTTCGACCAGTTCATGGAGCAGAACAACCTCTACCAGATAGCCCTCAGCGATGCCAGCGACGAGGAGATACTGCAGCATTTCCTCAAGGCACAGTTGCCCGACACGCTGATTGCCGACTTCTTCACGTTCTTCGAGGCGACGAGGAGTCCTATCGCCATCCGCTCGTCCAGTCTGCTGGAGGACTCCCACTACCAGCCCTTCGCCGGCATCTATTCCACGTATATGATTCCCAACCTCGACGACAAATACGAGATGCTGCGCATGTTGGCATCTGCCATCAAGAGTGTCTATGCGTCGGTCTACTACCGCGACTCCAAGGCTTACATGACCGCCACGAGCAACGTCATCGACCAGGAAAAGATGGCAGTCATCCTCCAGGAGGTGGTCGGCAAAACCTATGGCGACCACTATTATCCCAACATCAGCGGTGTGCTCCGCTCGCTCAACTACTACCCCATTGGTGACGAGACGGCAGAAGAAGGCATTGCGAGTCTGGCACTCGGACTGGGCAAGTATATCGTAGATGGCGGACAGACCCTGCGCGTGTCGCCCTACCATCCCAACCAGGTGTTGCAGACCAGCGAGATGGAGACGGCACTGCGCGAGACGCAAACGCAGTTTTATGCGCTCGACATGAAGCATGTGGGCGACGACTTCAAGGTGGACGACGGGTTTAACATCCTCAAGTTGAAAGTGAAGGAGGCAGACCGCGACGGTTCGCTCGCCGGCATTGCCTCTACATACGATCCGTATGACCAGATGATACGCGACGGTCTGTATGAGGGCGGGCGCAAAATTATCTCGTTCTGCGGTGTGCTGCAACAGGGGGTATTCCCACTACCCGAAATTCTGCAACTGTCGATGAAGCACGGACAAGACGCCATGCGCCGTCCTGTAGAGATCGAATTCGCCTGCAACTTGAACGCAGACGGCACCGGCGACTTTTATCTGCTGCAGATACGCCCCATCGTCGACTCCAAGCAGATGCTCGACGAAGACCTCACCAAGATACCGGATGCCGACTGCCTCGTGCGTTCTCACACCTCGTTAGGGCACGGCATCACCGATGATGTGGTGGATGTGGTCTACGTGAAGACCGACGACAACTTCACCGCCATGAACAACCCGACCATCGCCGACGACATCGAACGCATCAACCGGCGCTTCCTTGCTGAGGGGAAGGGGTATGTGCTCGTAGGACCGGGACGTTGGGGGTCGAGCGACTACTGGTTGGGCATCCCTGTGAAATGGCCTCACATCAGTGCCGCCAAGGTGATTGTAGAAGTGGGCTTGCAGCATTATCGCGTGGACCCGAGCCAGGGCACCCACTTCTTCCAGAACCTCACCAGCTTTGGCGTGGGCTACTTCACGGTCAACCCCTACAAGGACGACGGCGTCTTCCACAAGGAACTGCTCGACGCCATGCCTGCCATAGAAGAAACAGCCTTCGTCCGCCACGTGCGCTTCAGCCACCCGTTGAAGATCATGATGGACGGCATGAAGCAGGAGGGCGTGGTGCTCCTGCCCGATGGGGGAAACGAAAAAGATATTTAAATAATCAAAAAGGTGTAACAGATTTCCGACTGTTACACCTTTATTATATATCTTTGCATTCAGAGTTATTAAAAGCACCATCATTATGAAGAAGTTTACGGTTATTGCGCTGGGCACCGTGATGATGTTCAGCAGCTGCGGCACCTACACAGGTAGCGGTGCCTATACAGGGGCATCCATCGGTTCCATCCTCGGCTCTGCCATCGGCGGCATCACCGGAGGACCGCGCGGTTCAGACATCGGCACACTGGTCGGCATGGCGGGCGGCGCAGTGCTGGGCGGTGCCATCGGACAACAGGCAGACAAGGCGCAGCAACAGCAGAGACACGACCGCTACCAACAGATACAGCAGCGTAAGACACAGCAACAGGAACAATACTCACAAGACTACACGCGCCAAGGAAACGCTGACGAAGAGAGCGGTTTCGACCCCAACAACGGAGGCGACGACCGCATCTACGACTTCAACGGCACAGACTATACGGGCAACTACAGTGCCACCCAGCCCACCTCCAGCATTCCTGCCACCTCCAGCGTAGATGACCTGGTGGCAAACTACACGTTCAACCCCGCCATCGAAATCGTGAACGCACGCTTCGTCGACGAGAACAAAGACAATGCCTTGAACCGTGGCGAACTGTGCAAGGTGATCTTCGAGGTGAGAAACAACTCCAAGGAGACGCTCTACGACGTGGTGCCCACGGTGGTGGAGTCTGCCGGCAATCAGCACATCTACATCTCGCCAAGCATCCATGTGGAGAGCATTGCGCCCGGCAAGGGCATCCGCTACACCGCCATGGTCAAGGCAGACAATCGTCTGAAGGACGGCAGTGCACGAATCTGTCTCTCCGTGCTCCAGGGCGGCAAAGCCATCTCCAAAGTGACCGAGTTTAACATCCCCACCACCAAACAGAATAAAAAACAATAACGAATATGAACTGGATCAAGAAACATCTCGCACTGGTCATCACCCTGGCGGTCATCGTCATCATCGCCCTTTGGGCAGTGGGTGGCTACAACGGACTGGTGAGCGAAAGTGAAAACGTAGACAACAGCTGGGCGAACGTGGAAACACAATACCAGCGCAGGGCAGACCTCATCCCCAACCTCGTGAACACCGTGAAGGGTTATGCCACCCACGAGCGCGAGACACTCGAAGGGGTGATGAAAGCGAGAAGCGAAGCCACACAGGCGAAAGTGGACCCTACCAACCTCACCCCTGAGAAATTGGCTGAATACCAGAAGGCGCAATCGGGCATCTCCGCAGCACTGGGCAGACTGATGGTCATCCAGGAACGCTATCCTGAACTCAAGGCCAACGAGAACTTCCAGGAGCTGCAGGCGCAACTTGAGGGCACCGAAAACCGCATCAACGTGGCACGCAAGGACTTCAACGATGCTGCCAAGAGCTACAACGTGAGCATCCGCCGCTTCCCGAAGAACATCCTGGCAAACCTCTTCGGGTTCGAGAAGAAAGCCTACTTTGAGGCGCAGGCTGGATCGGAGAAAGCGCCCGAGGTGAAATTCTAACATACACACGATGAGAAGACTTCTTTTGATCGGCTTGATGATGATGGCTTCTGCGCTCCTGACTATCTCGGCGCAGGAGCCATCTTCCGCATATACGGTGGACCATGTGTCCAACGTGCATCTGACCGATGAGCGACAGTACACGACCGATCCCTCCCACCGACTCTCCCAGGCGGCACTGGACAGCGTGAACGCTATCTGTGCACGACTGGAGAAGGAGACAGGCATCGAGTCGGCAGTGGTCATCCTTCCCTCTATCGGCGATGCCACACCGTTCGACTTCGCCACCGATCTGTTCCGCCAATGGGGCATCGGGAAGAAGAAAAGCAACAACGGTCTGCTGATTCTCTATGTCGTAGACCAGCACAAGGTGCGCTTCCAGACGGGCTACGGACTGGAGGGTGACCTCCCCGACGCACGTTGCAAGCGCATCCAGCAACAGCAGATCATTCCTTGGCTCAAGCAGGGAGATTGGGACAACGCTGTGGTCAGCGGCATGCGGGCGGTATACCAAACCTTGAACGGAAGCATGACGCCGGAACCTGAAGACAACGGCGACGACACCTTGGCGTTCGTCTTCCTCATCGGAGCCATCATCTTCATGGTGATGCTGCCCTCGCTGCTCAACAGCTATCGCAGCAAATGCCCAAGATGCGGCAAGCGGGCGATGAAGAAGGTGAAGAGCGAACGACTCAAGACCACGCACGGCCACATCATCCGTCGCGACATCTACCGCTGCGAACACTGCGGCCACATCATCAACCGAGACCACCGGGAGGACAACAACGATGCTGGCAATGCCCTGCTCACAGGCATGTTCCTCGGTTCTATGCTCGGCAGAGGCGGTTCGCGGGGCGGAGGTTTCGGTGGAGGCATCTCGGGCGGCAGTTTCGGAGGAGGAAGCACAGGTGGCGGCGGTGCTGAATCGGGTTGGTAATGAATGTCTGGGAATATTCTCTTGAAGCTTTTATTTCTTAAAATATATGTAGAAACACGTATGTTTCCGCTCGTCTTTGTGAAAGAAATTAAAAATAAAGCCGCTTTATTTGGAAGTTAAACACAAAACGCCTACCTTTGCACCCCGTAAGTTGAAAGCTACTTGTAGCCACTTACAAGCAATGCGGCAATAGCTCAGTTGGTAGAGCACAACCTTGCCAAGGTTGGGGTCGCGAGTTCGAGTCTCGTTTGCCGCTCCAAATATCAGAAAGTGCGAAGCTTTGCTTCTTTTGCCCAGGTGGCGGAATTGGTAGACGCGCACGTTTCAGGTGCGTGTGTTTCACGA
>CAVJZZ010000037.1:0-27041 GCA_963654295.1 Lachnospiraceae bacterium
TTTTATTTGAATTTGCGGATGGTTACTTAATAAAAATGCGACTTGTTACACTTTTGTTAAGCTCAAAAACTTTATAAGCACATTTTATTCCTTATCTACATTCTCAATATGTCTCCTCTCCAATACTAAAATCTTCTGAAATCAAAGAAAGAGGAGTTATAGGGTAAACTTTTCTGCTATCTTCGCATAAAGAAGCTTTGGACTATTTTGCCCGGATATTGAAGTGTGAAACTCTCACTATTGAGGACATAGACAAGTGGAACAATGAACATCCATGGGAAGACGGTTTCATCTATTTCAATGTGTTTGAGGTTGAGCGGCAATGATATGGTTGCTTAGACAATAACAGAGAAAGCCGAAACGCTGCAAAGGAAGTAGGCAAAACCTATAAAAAGGAGCAAGACATGTTTATATTTCTGTGCGGACTCTTGATAGTAGTGTTTGGCGGTTACATACTGATAAGTCTCATACAGCTCGCATTCATGATTGTTGGGTGGATTATCCAAGCCATATTCAGCATATTTGAATAAGGCAAGTGACAGATATTCCACAAGTGGTATAACAAAATATCCATATTTGGTATAATAGAAACACCACAAGTTGCATGGTAGAATTACTGTATCTTGCATAAAAGAAATAGAAATCCATTCATTTTCAATGGATTTTCACTAACTTTGCATCCATAACAAAACGACAAAAGACATGAAACAATACAGACCTCGCATAGCAGACAAGATGTTAAGTCGCAGACTTATGGGAGTTGGCGCAGTTCTTATACAAGGGCCAAAGTGGTGTGGCAAGACAACAACAGCCGAACAACAGGCTAAAAGTGTCGTGTACATGGACGATCCTGAGTATATGGAACAAAATGTTGAGTTGGCAAGTCTTTCACCAAAGAAACTTCTTATGGGTGCGACACCACGTTTGATTGACGAATGGCAACTTGCTCCACAACTTTGGGATGCCGCCCGGTTTGAAGTTGACCACAGAGACGAAGAGGGACAGTTTATATTCACTGGCTCTGCTGTTCCTGCCGATACGGAAAAGATACACCATTCCGGCACTGGCAGATTTGCATGGCTGACTATGAGAACTATGAGTCTTTATGAGTCGGGAGAGTCTACTGGCGAAGTCAGCTTGAATGACTTGTTCAGTAACCCCAATGCTGATATTTTCGGAACAAATAATCTGAATATAGACTCCATTGCATGGCTCATTTGTCGTGGAGGTTGGCCAAGAGCCACTACCATAAACAAAGAAGTGGCACTGGATATGGCATACAGATATTACGAGGCTGTTGTAAATAACGACATATCACGTGTTGACAATGTGAAGCGTGACACCGAGCGGACAAAAAGGATTCTGCGCTCTATCGCAAGAAACCAATGTGCCCAAATATCTGTCAACACCATTTGTGCGGACATTGAGAACAACGATACTATTGCAGCCAATCGTATGACAATAGCTTCGTACATAGAAGCCTTGAAAAAAATATTTGTATTGGAAGATTCTCTCGCATGGAATCCGAATTTGCGTAGCAAGACAGCAATACGAAGTTCCGAGACTCGGTATTTCTCCGATCCTTCTATTGGAGTTGCTGCATTGGGTGTCGGACCAAACGACCTCATAAACGACCTTAGCACAATGGGACTGTTCTTTGAATCGATGTGTGTCAGAGACTTAAGAGTCTATGCCGATGCGTTGGAAGGTTCTATCTATCATTATCGTGACAGTAACGGTTTGGAATGTGATGCCGTCTTGCATTTGAGAAATGGCAGCTATGGACTGATAGAAATAAAGTTGGGTGGTGAGAAAAACATAGAAGAAGGAGCGAAGAACTTGAAACTCCTTGCTTCTAAAATTGACACCACTAAGATGAAGGTGCCATCATTCCTTATGATACTTACTGGTACAACTAAGTATGCCATACGACGCGAGGATGGTGTGTACGTGGTGCCTATTGGGTGTCTGAAAGACTAAATTTCTGCGTCGTCTGTATCGCACAGTGTATCTTAGAGACATATATGAGAGAAATACGATAGAAATGAAAGCAGAGTTTGAAGAACTCTCAAAGACTGTGGCATCAAGTATCGGCGCACCTGTCAATGCACAGAATATAGCAAATACATTCAAGTCTGTCAGTAAGGTACAGGACATCAGTGTTAAGACCATTTCCATGTATTTGGAATATATGCAAGACTCATTCTTGATAGAGAAATCTGAACGGTATGACATCAAGGGAAGAAAGTATATTGGAGCATTGTGCAAATACTATTACCAAGACATAGGTCTACGCAATGCGATTCTTTCGTTCCGGCAAAATGAGACAACACATATTATGGAGAACGTCATCTACAATGAGATGCGTATGCGTGGATGGATTGTCGATGTTGGCAATATCTTTCATCGCATAAGGAATGAAGCAGGGCAACAACAACGTGTGACACTTGAAGTCGATTTTGTCTGCAATAAGGGCAGTGAGCGTATCTATATACAGTCTGCCTACAAAATGCCAAACGAGGAAAAGATGGAGCAGGAGAAACGTTCTTTGAAACTTGTAGATGACTCATTCAGAAAGATAATAGTTGTGGGTGAACACACGAAAACTTGGAGTGACGAGAATGGCATACAGATTGTCAGTATCTATGACTTCCTTTTGAATCCATCATTGACAGAGTAGTGTATGGCATTATTTTCTTTGTCATAAAAGAGTCGCAGGTTCGCTCTTTACGGTCTTTCACCACGAAATAAATTGATCAATAATCGTGACACAATGACATAACATCTTGATACCCAGCCACACCCTTCCTCTTCAACGAGGACGAGTATTGATTGGACGACATCGAGCCATTAAGGCTTGAAACAATGAATATCAGCGGTATGAGAATCTCCATGTGGGTATCTCATATCGCTTTTTCTTTTATCCCCTATATAATAAAATAAGGTGTACGACGTTATCTTTTACGTGAAAAGATTCGTATTGTCCATATTTGCACTATTCTTTTTGTCCCTTGCCGAGGTGAGGGCACAATATGACGTGTCGTTCAGTCACTATTTCGACATGGAACCCTATTTCAATGCCGGAGCTGTGGGCAAGGAATCGAAGTTGAACGTGACAGGTGCATATGCCATCGATTTCGCTGGTTTTGAGAACAACCCACAGACAGCATATATCGCAGCAGACATGCCTCTCTATTTCATGAAGAATTACCATGGTGTAGGTGTGCAGTTGCTGAATGACAAGATAGGACTTTTTACGCACCAGCGGCTTGCCGTGCAATACGCATTCAAGAAGAAACTGTTTGGCGGCATGCTGAGTGTCGGTGTGCAGGCAGGTTTCTTGAGCGAGGACTTTGACGGTACGAAGGTTGACGTGGAAGACTCCGGTGATCCTGCTCTGGCAACTTCTCAGGTGAATGGCAGCGGGATAGATCTGGCTGCAGGTATCTATTACACACACCGCAACTGGTATGCGGGATTGTCTGCCCAGCACCTGAATGCCCCGACGGTAAAGTTGGGCGAAACCAACGAACTAAAGATTGACAGGACGTATTATTTGACTGGCGGATACAATATTAAGTTGAGAAATCCGTTTCTAACAATAAAGCCTTCAGTATTGGTGCGCACAGATGGCGTCGCCTACCGGGCGGATGTGACAGGTCGATTGGTCTACAAGCATGAGACAAAGATGCTTTACTGCGG
The DNA here is from genome assembly GCA_963654295.1 of Lachnospiraceae bacterium. Classification (GTDB taxonomy): domain Bacteria; phylum Bacteroidota; class Bacteroidia; order Bacteroidales; family Bacteroidaceae; genus Prevotella. The sequence goes on from CAVJZZ010000037.1 coordinate 3,703, forward strand.
TTTGTCCTACAGTCCGACCAATTCAGTGACGGCACTTGTCGGCGGCAGTTTCCATGGCGTGAACATCAGCTATAGCTATGAGATGTATACGTCTGCCATCAGCCCGGGAAACGGCAGTCATGAACTGTTTGTGGGTTATCAGACCGACATCAACCTGATCAAGAAAGGTAGAAACAAACATAGAAGTGTTCGAATTCTATAATAAAAGATGAAAAGAAATATTATCATATCAGCATTGTGGATTCTTGCCGTGACGCAGATCATGACCTCTTGTTTTGGAGGCAAGATGTCTTCGACACAGAGCCGTGGTGGAGAAGTGGTCGGTGTCGGCGGTGGCAAGGGCTTTTCTGAACCCACCCCATACGGCATGACCTTGGTGAAAAGAGGATTCTTGAAAATGGGTATCGACCAGCAAGATTCCCTTTGGGGCAAGAAAACGCCCGTGAAGGAAATCTCGGTAGACGGTTTTTGGATGGATGAGACCGAGATAACAAACTCCGAATACAAACAGTTTGTGAACTGGGTGAAGGATTCCATTATCCGCGAGCGTCTTGCCGACCCTGCCTATGCCGGCGACGAGACCTACAAGATTACGGAAGACAAAAACGGAGACCCTGTGAAGCCTCATCTGAACTGGAAGAAACCATTGCCACGCAAGCCGAACGAAGACGAGCAGCGTGCCTTCAACAGCCTTTATGTGACCAATCCGGTGACAGGAGAAAAGTCTATTGATGCCAGTCAGTTGAACTACCGTTATGAAGTGTATGACTATGTGACGGCTGCGCTCCGTCGCAATCGCCTCAATGCACAGGAACGCAATCTCAATACGGACGTGGCAGTAAATCCCAACGAAGTGGTGATGATTTCCAAGGATACTGCCTATATAGATGATGAAGGACGCATTGTGAGGGAAACGATCAACCGTCCGCTTTCAGGACCATGGGACTTCCTCAACACATATATTGTGAACGTTTATCCCGACACGACCTGTTGGGTCAACGACTTCCGTAATTCAGACAACGAGCTCTACCTGCGCAATTATTTCAGCAATCCCACCTATAATGAATATCCTGTGGTGGGCGTCACGTGGGAACAGGCCAATGCGTTCTGTGCATGGCGTACGGACTATCTGTTGAAAGGCTTGGGCGGAGAGGCTCGCTATATACAGCGCTACCGCTTGCCAACCGAAGCAGAATGGGAGTATGCAGCCCGTGGCAAGGAAGGCAATGAATTCCCTTGGGAAAACAAGGACGTGAAGAGTGGTGATGGGTGTTTCTATGCCAACTTCAAGCCCGACAAAGGAAACTATACCGAAGACGGCAACCTGATTACCAGTCGTGTGGGCATCTACAAAGCCAACTCGAACGGACTTTATGATATGGCAGGCAATGTGGCGGAATGGACAAGCACGGTCTATACAGAGGCTGGCGTCGATGCAATGAACGACTTGAACCCCCAACTGTCATATAATGCCGCCAAGGAAGACCCTTATCGTCTGAAGAAGAAAAGCGTGAGGGGAGGATCGTGGAAAGACCCTGAGTCATACATCCGCTCGGCATGGCGCTCATGGGAATACCAGAACCAGCCACGTTCTTATATCGGATTCCGTTGCGTGAGAAGTTTGGCAAGCTCATCGGTGGTGAAACAAAAAGGAAAGAGGAAATAACAATGACAGAATACAGCAAATACAATTTCGTGTACCGTCTGCAGAAGTGGATGGACAGTGTGCCAGGACAGACATTCTTGAACTATGCCTACAGCTGGGGCGCATCAATCGTTATTCTGGGAACCTTGTTTAAGTTGACCCACTTGCCGGGTGCCAACCTGATGTTGTTCTTGGGTATGGGTACGGAAGTCTTCGTATTCTTCCTTTCGGCTTTCGACCGTCCGTTCGACAAAACGTCTATCGGTAAGGAAATCCCTACCCATGTGGTTGAGGACGAAGAGGACGAGCCTGCGGCTACACCTCAAGGTTCCGTATCTCAGCAACCGATAGTGGGAGGAACCGTTTATGTGGGTTCTGTGTCAGGACAGCCTGTGGCAGCTCAGCAACCGTCAGAAGGCGAGCCTGCCGCTATTGCGGTGTCGGCTTCAGCAGCACCTGGCGGTTGGGTTGCTCAGCAGCAAGAGCTGAATCCGGAGATGGCAGAGGCTACCAACAACTATATTGAAGAACTGAAGAAGCTGACCGAGATGCTCGGTAAAGTGTCGGATCAGAGTGCCCGTCTCACCCGCGACAGTGAGGAGATGGAGAACTTGAACCGTACGCTTACAGGTATCTGCAAGGTATATGAGATGCAGTTGAAGGGCGCAAGTGCACAAATCGGCACCATCGACCAGATTAACGAACAAAGCCGCAAGATGGCACAGCAGATAGAACAACTCAACGCCATCTATACACGGATGATTGAAGCGATGACCGTCAATATGCGTGCGGCATCACCCGTGCAACCACAACAGCAGCAGTAACAAGAAGAGAAAACCATGGCAATAAAGAAAAGACCAGTCTCTCCACGCCAGAAGATGATCAACTTGATGTATGTCGTCTTGATGGCAATGCTTGCGTTGAACATCTCGACAGAGGTGCTCAATGGCTTTTCCATTGTGGAGGAAAGTCTTAACCGCACGACGGCGAATTCATCCAAGGAAAACGAAACGCTCTATGGGAATTTCGCATCCCAAATGAAGTCGAACCCCGAGAAGGTGAAAGCTTGGTTTGAGAAGGCTACGGAGGTGAAGCGGATGAGCGACTCGCTTTACAACCTGGCGCAGACCTTGAAAGAGGAAATCGTGAAAGAGGCTGACGGCAAGGACGGAAATGTAAACCAGATAGAGAACAAAGATAATCTCGAAGCGGCAAGTCATGTGATGCTCGCTCCCGGTACAGGGAAGGGACGTCGCCTCTTTGATGCCGTCAACGCATACCGCGAGCGCATCCTCACCATGGTAAGCGATGCCCGTCAGCGTGACATCATCGCCAGCAACCTCTCTACATCGATACCTAAGGGAGCCCATTCGATGGGCAAGAACTGGCAGGAATACATGTTTGAGGATATGCCAGTGGCAGCAGCCGTTACCTTGCTTTCCAAGTTGCAGAGCGATGTGCGCTATGCCGAGGGAGAAGTGCTTCACACCTTGGTGTCGAACATCGACATGAAGGACATACGTGTGAACAAACTGAATGCCTTTGTTATCCCGGAGAAGACCACCCTCTATCCCGGTGAGCGTTTTAATGCCAATATCGTGATGGCTGCCGTTGACACGACACAGCAGCCAGAGGTATATGTCAATGGGGTGCGAATCAATTCTGCCAACGGACAATATTCGTTCACTGCAGGAGGCGTGGGAGAACACCAGTTCGGAGGCTATATGTTGATGCGCAATGCCAAGGGCGATGTGCTCCGCCGCAACTTCCTTCAGAAGTACACGGTCATTCCCGCTCCCAATACAGCCACTGTGGCTGCCGATATGATGAATGTGCTCTATGCAGGTTATCAGAACCCGATCAGTATCAGTGTGCCGGGAGTTCCTGCCAATGCCGTGACTGCCACGATGACGGGCGGTTCCTTCTCTTCTAAGGGAAACGGACATTTCATCGCCGTTCCATCATCAGTGGGACAGGATGTGACCATCCATGTGACTGCCCGCGACAAAGGACAGACGAGAACCCTCCCTCCATTCACATTCCATGTGCGCAAACTTCCAGACCCGACAGCGTATATTGCCTTGGGTACAAACCGGTTCCGTGGCGGTGGCATGCAGAAAGCATCACTCATGCAGGCGGGAGGTATTAAGGCAGCTATTGACGATGGACTGCTCGACATAGAATTCCGTGTGTTGAGTTTTGAGACCGTGTTCTTCGACAATATGGGAAATGCCGTACCGATGGCATCAGATGGAGCGTCATTCTCCGAACGTCAGCGTGATGCCTTCCGCAAATTGTCGCGCAACAAACGCTTCTATGTATCACGTGTGAAAGCAGTCGGACCAGACGGCATCACCCGCAATCTTCCTGCATCGATGGAAATCATAGTGAAATAACAAGCAAGACCATAATATAGCAAGATGAAAAGAATATTGTTTATCATATTTGTCTCGGTTCTCACCTTGGCGGCTTCGGCACAACCGCAGGCCCGCCGCAACCAACAGAACCAGCAGAAGTCTAATGCCAGCAACATCACCCAGCGTCAGTTGCTCTCGTTCCCCACTGCCGCTACCATGTCGGAAGATGTGGTGTGGCGTCGCGACATCTACCGTGAGCTTGATTTGAATGTTGATGCCAATGCCGGTCTCTATTATCCTGTGGAACCGATAGGCTCGCAGATGAACCTCTTCACCTATCTTTTCAAGTTGATACTCACAGGCAGCATCAAGGCTTATGAATACAGACTGGACGGCAACGAGGTGTTCAGTGATTCTGCTGTGGTGAAGCCCAAGGCGCTTCTCGACAACTACCACATCTATTATGAACGTGTGAACGGACGTGTGCACATTGACAACAGTGACATCCCCTCACGTGAAGTGAAGGGCTACTATCTCAAGGAGAGCGCTTATTATGACCAGGCTACTTCCACATTCCATCGTAAGGTGGTGGCCTTATGTCCTGTGATGAGCCGCGAAGACGACTTTGGTGACGGGGCACAGAAGTATCCGCTCTTTTGGGTGAAATATGACGATGTGGCACCGTTCCTGAGCCGTCAGGTTATTATGACGAGCAATCTGAACAATGCGGCAACGATGAGTGTCGATGACTTTTTCACGATGAACCTCTATCAGGGGAAGATTTACAAGACGAATAACATGCTTGGCAAGACCTTGGCACAATATTGTCCTACTGACACAGCCCTTGCAAAGGAACAACACAAGATAGAAAACGAACTTGCGGCTTTCGAGAAGAACATTTTTGGAGACCGTGCCAAGAAAGATTCTCTTGACAGTATCGCCCAAAGTCAGCAGAAGGTGAAAGGCAAGAAGGTGAAGACCAACCGCCGTGCCACGAGTACCAGTGCAACAAAGACCGTAAAGCAGCGTCGTCAGTCCTCCAGCGTGTCCTCATCCGCTTCACCGGCACGCGTGTCCGTGCGTCGTCAACGTCATTAATCAAAAAACAATATTATAGGTATGAAAAAGATTATTACATTAGCAATGTTTGCTGTAGCTCTGTTGTTGGCTACGCCAGCCGGTGCCCAAGTCAAGTTCGGTTTGAAGGGCGGTCTCAATGTGACGAACATGTCGTTCAGCAATGAGGTGTTCGATGCCTCTAACCGTGCGGGCTTCTTCATCGGCCCTACGGTCAAGTTCCAGTTGCCTATTGTAGGATTGGGCATTGATGCATCTGCTCTCTACGACCAGCGTGAAGCCGAGCTCAAGGTTGGCAACGCTGAAACTGGCACTACTGTGAAATCGCAAGCCATCAACGTTCCGATCAACGTTCGTTATGGTTGGGGATTGAGCAGCTTGGCCAACATCTTCCTTTTCGCCGGTCCCCAGTTCGGTTTTAATGTGGGTGACAAGGATGTGGAGCTTGACAACGACGGAAGCAAGTGGGCATTGAAGAATTCCAATTTCAGTGTCAATGTCGGTGCCGGTGTCACACTGCTGAATCACTTGCAGGTGACCGCCAACTACAACATCGCTTGCGGTAAAACAGGCGAAAGCTCATGGAAGAACATCCAGGAAGCCATCTCCAATGAGAAGTCGAGCAGAGGACGTTTCAATGCTTGGCAGATTGGTGTGGCATATTACTTCTAAGCAGTACACCATCACACAACTTACGGCAGACGCACATTCATTTGTGCGTCTGCTTTTTTTTTCTTAATTTTGCAAGGCTATGAAGTTTGTAGACGTTATTTTGCCTTTGCCTCTTGATGGCCTTTTCACTTATGCCATCCCAGCCAGTTTGGTCTCCGATGTGCGCTTCGGCGTGCGTGTCGCAGTGCCTTTCGGCAAGAACAAGAGATATGTGGGCATTGCCGTTAAGGTGCACGAGGTGGAACCCGACTTCAAGTGCAAGGAAATTCTGACCGTGCTTGATGCACGCCCTATATTGTTGGCAACCCAATACAAACTATGGCAGTGGATTTCCTCCTATTATATGTCAGCCATCGGCGATGTCTACAAGGCAGCTCTTCCTGCCGCTCTGAAAGAAGAGGAAGGCTACCGTCCCAAAACAGAACTCTTTGTATCGTTGGCAGCTCCGTTCCAGAGCGAGCAACCCCTCCGCATTGCGATGAGTTCGCTTGGCCGTGCTGTCAAGCAACGAAAAGTGCTTGACGATTATCTGCGCCTTTCGCATTGGGACTCTTTACAGGGAAATGTGCCTACACAGGAGATTGCCGAAATCACGCGAGAGGAACTCATGAATGTGAGTCATTGCACGCTTGCCGTGGTGAAATCACTCATAGACCGACGCATCCTCGTCACCTATAAGAAAGAGGTGGGACGGCTTAATGTGGGCGGTGAACCTCATCTGGAAAATGTGAACCGCCTGAACGAGGCGCAGCAGGAGGCATATAACCAAATTCTTTTCAACTTCATGAAGCGTGATGTCGTGTTGCTCCATGGCGTTACGTCGAGCGGGAAGACCGAAGTGTATATCCACTTGATAGAACAGACCTTGCAAGAACACAAGCAAGTGCTCTATCTGTTGCCGGAGATTGCACTTACGGTGCAGATTACGACCCGTCTGCAAAAAGTTTTTGGCGACAGAATGGCGATATACCACAGCAAGTATAGTGATGCCGAGCGGGCAGAGTTGTGGCTCAAGCAAGTGTCAGACAAGCCATATGACCTTATCCTTGGTGCACGCTCTGCCGTGTTCCTGCCATTCCAACGTCTTGGACTTGTCATTGTCGACGAAGAACATGAAACCTCCTATAAGCAACAAGACCCTGCTCCGCGCTACCATGCACGTTCGGCAGCCATCGTCTTGGCGCAGATGAGTGGAGCCAAGACCTTGTTAGGCACGGCTACGCCATCTATGGAAAGCTATAACAATGCGCAGAACGGAAAATACGGATTGGTGAAATTGACCCGCAGGTATCAAGATATACAGTTGCCCGAGATACAGGTGGTGGATATCCAAGACCTGCAACGCCGCAAGATGATGAGCGGACCGTTTTCTCCCCAGCTGTTGAGAAACGTGCGCGAGGCATTGGCTGCAGGACAACAGGTGATTCTCTTCCAAAACCGTCGCGGCTTTGCCCCGATGATAGAGTGCCGCATATGCGGTTGGGTGCCCAAGTGCGTCAATTGCGACGTGAGTCTGACGGTTCACCGTTCCACCAACCAACTGACCTGTCACTATTGCGGTTACACCCGTTCCATCCCTCAAGTGTGTCCCTGCTGCGGAAGCACAGAATTGCAGGGACGTGGCTATGGCACGGAGAAGATAGAAGACCAGATAGCAGCTATATTCCCTGAGGCCCGCATTGCCCGGATGGATCTTGACACCACCCGCACACGACCAGCCTATGAACGTCTCATCGGTGATTTTTCTGCCGGGCGCACCAATTTGCTGATTGGCACGCAGATGATCAGCAAGGGCTTGGACTTTGACAAGGTGAGCGTGGTGGGTATTCTCAATGCCGACACCATGCTCAACTATCCCGATTTCCGGGCTTATGAACATGCCTTCATGATGATGGCGCAAGTCAGCGGCAGGGCAGGACGAAAGGGCAAGCGCGGGTTGGTGATCTTGCAGACGCGCAGTCCGCAGCTTCCTGTCATCCGACAGGTGGTGCACAACGACTACGACTCCTTCTTCCATGACCTTCTTGAGGAGCGTCGTGCCTTTCACTATCCGCCGTTCTACCACTTGGTCTATGTCTATCTGAAGCATCGTCACAGCAGTGTGGTTGAAGCAGCAAGCGCTGAATTGGCCAATCGCTTGCGCCGTTGGTTTGGCGGTAGGGTGCTTGGACCGGACAAACCGTCGGTGGCCAAGGTGATGACCATGCACATCCGCAAGGTGATGCTTAAGCTGGAGAACGGGATAGATTTGAATTTGGTGAAGCAGTATCTTCGCAAGGCTCAAACCGACATGCTTAAGGATTCACGTTATGGCGCACTGGTAATGTACTACGACGTAGACCCGGAGTAGGGCTCAGAAAATAAGAAGGAGGACATCCGCTTTTGCGGCGGTGCCCTCCTTGCAGTTATGAATTGATCTTGTTAGAAATTGATGTCGAGTCCTACGGCAAACACATTGTTGTTGCGTGTATAGTCTGCATCATAGTTTATCTTTGTTGTGGCAGACAACTGCTCTGTTGTTGACGCCTTCATGTGGCTGTAGAACGTATGGAAGTATGCCACGTTCAAATCCATCTTCTTGTTGACGTGGTAGACACCGCCCACGGCAGCCGAGTTCGAACTGGTCACGAATGACTTGTCGTCCATGTATTCTTCTGACAGGCCATAGTTCGTGTTTTGCCATCCGGCACTCACCGTCACTTTCTTGTTCACATCATATTCCACGCCGGCATTCATCTCGATCGTGCCGCGCTTCAACAACTTGTTACGGTTGTTGTATGAGGTGGCGTGTTTGTCGTCAAACCAATGGAAACCTACATTGATGCGGAGTGCGTCAATAGGTTTGTAGCCGGCACCAAGGGTCAGGTAGGCAGGAATGTCGCCGGCAATCTTCTTGCCGTCTTCATACTCTCCGATGGCTTCATCGAGTTTGGTGTCAAACTGTGACTTCAAGCTTGTCATGGCACCGCTTACCGTCTCGGATGCCAATACCGCCTGTGGTACACCGAGCTCCATCAGACGTCCAGGCAAGTTGCCGATACTTGGAGCTTGGTTCACCGACTTGTTCTTCAGGCGGATGCGGGTCTTGAACTCATATTTCGCCGAGAAGTTGAAGCGTTCAGTCTTATAGTCTACACCGATGATAGGCGTGAATCCCACACCACTCTGGTCACAGCTCAGTTCGATATTGGCAGATTCGGGCTTTGTGGCATCAATCATCTGATAGAGCGGCAAGTTGCCCACTTTGATGTCCTGCACATAGCCGTAGTAGCTGCAGAGCGCATAGACACCTCTCACACCGAGCGCAAAACTCAGGTTGTCGCTCATCCTGTATGCTGCTCCGAGCTGCAGACCATAATAGTATTGACGGCCGTGCATATAGCTGTTGAAACTGTATTTACCCGTCGAACCGAGCATTTGGTCACTTGAAAATTGTGAGTAGCCGGGATTTCCAGTGACAGCACCGATAGCCTGGTCTACTGCCGAAGCCAGGCCGCAAGCGCCAACAGCTGTTTCTGATACAATCTTTTCAAACGACCCCAGACCATTGTCAAATGTACATTTGCCGCCACCGCCAGTGAGGGCAAAATTGATTTGGAACGACCATTTGTTCTTGTTGTAGGCATATTGCAGGGAAGGGATGACGGGTGCAAAAGCCTTGCCTTTGAATTCACGTGGCGTGGTTGGGTTGTTCACATTGTTGGTGTACAACGGAAAGTCATTCTTGATGGTTCGAGTCTGGTATGCCAACTGCCAGTTGATAGACAGATGATGTCCGTCGTTGAGGAATGCCACACCTGCGGGATTGTAATAAACACCATCGATGCCGATAGAAGCCTCACGGCTCATCATTCGGTTGAACGCTACGTTCTGATTTGTGTTGGTGAGTAAACCTCCTGCCCACATGGCAGAACTGGAACATACAAAAAGTGCCGAAAGGGCTAATTTAAACTTGTTCATTTATGATTACTTTGGAAAATTGGTTGCAAAGGTATCTATTGTGTTCTGTTTTTCCTTTATGTAGGTTCTTGGTTTAATAGATATTAACAAATGTTTTGATAATTACTGCACAAAACCGCCCTTTTGCGCAATAAACAATGGCTTTTCTTGCGCAAAAGGGCAGTGATGTGTGCAGTTGTTTGTTCTTTTCTTACCCTTAATTGTTCTAATCATCCTTTTCTCCGTTGAGCTTGGGATAGGAGATACGGGTGTGGTAGATAGCCTTCAGACGTTCGATGAGGGTCTGTTTGGCGATGGAGATGTCGCGGAATGTGATAGGACATTCTGTGAAGAATCCGTCGGCAACCTGTCCGTCGATCAGGCGGTTTACAAGTTCGCTGATACTTTGTTCCGTATAGACGTGCAGCGAACGTGATGCTGCCTCCACGGCATCCGCCATCATGAGCAATGCCTGCTCGCGTGTGAACGGATTGGGACCGGGGTAGGTGAACAGACTCTTGTCTATGGATTCGTCGGGATGTTCGTTCTTATAAGAGATGTAGAAGAACTTGGTCATGCCCGTTCCGTGATGGGTGAGTATGAAATTCTTGATGACCGTGGGAAGGTTGTATTTCTCCGCGAGCTTCAAACCTTCAGTCACATGGCTGATTACGATTTGTGCACTTTCCGTGTACGACATGTTGTCGTGTGGGTTTACGCCTGCTTGGTTCTCGGTGAAGAAAACGGGATTCACCATCTTGCCGATGTCGTGGTAGAGTGCGCCTGTACGCACCATCAGACTCTTGGCTCCGATCTTGTTGGCTATCTCTGCGGCAAGGTTGCCCACTGTGATAGAATGTTGGAAGGTGCCTGGAGCCACCTCGCTCAGTCGGCGCAAGAGGTCTTTGTTCGTGTCCGAGAGTTCGATGAGAGTTACGATGCTGATGAAACCAAAAGCTTTCTCTATCAGATACATCAATGGATAGGCGAGCAAAAGGAGGATGCCGTTCACCAGGAAGTGATAGTTCATGGTCCAGTCAAGCTGCACCACATCGTTGTCCTGCATCAGCTGGAGGGCATAGAAGGTGACCATGCTTGATACGGTCACGAAGATGGCCGTCTTGAAAACCTGCGACCGCTTTGACAGTTCGCGCAGCGAATAAATAGCCACAAGTCCGGCAACCAGTTGCACGATGATGAATTCATATTGGTATCTCACGGCCGCCGCACAGATGAGCACCATGGTGACATGCGAGATGAACGCCGTGCGCGAGTCCATAAACACCCGGATAAAGATGGGCGCCATGGCAAAAGGCAGGATGTAGACGCTGAACACGTTGTGCTCCATCATCAGCGACACAAGCAGCGGGAAGATGGTGATCATCACATAGAGCATGGCGATGCTGCGGGGCTTGACGAAATAGTCCTTGCGGAACAGTCCGAGATAGAGCGTGAACAGCAGCACGAGTATGGCAACGAAGATGGTTTGTCCGACGATGGTGGATATCTCTTCCTTGGTCGAGGCATCCCGGCGTTGCATCTCTTTCTCGTAAGAGTTGAGGACACGATAGGTGTAGTCGTCCACAATGTCGCCGCGGTCAATCACCTTTTGACCGCTCATCACCATGCCGCTGGCAATGGGGATGCCGCTGAGGATGTCGCTTTTTTCCGCCTCGCTTCTGTCCTTGTCATAGATGAGGTTCGGGTCGATATATTCGTTCAGGTTGCATCTCTGCAAGATGTGTCGTTGTTTGGCCAGTGCTTCGTTGGAAAAGATCAGTTCGTAGGCGGCAAGCAGGGAATGGAGGTTGGTGATTTGTGTGCTTGTGGCTCTTTTCCCGCTCACCACCCGGATCATGTTGGTTGTGTCCTTTGCCATTTGGGCATAGTCTGGGGTGTCCATGATGCCTTGCTGATACAACTTGTGCAGCTGCGATGCAATGAGTTCCACGTAAGCATAAGGAAGTCCGGGGATGCCGTCCTTGAAATCCTCCTTGAACTTGGTGATTTCTTTTTGTTCTACAATCGGGTTGTAATTATAATAAGGTTGGAAGGAGCGGAGCAACGAGTCTTGTTCGGCTTTGATGGCATCGTCAGTCTTGTAGATGGGAAAGTCGAACTTGGCGATGAACGAACTGTACATCCATGGTTTTCCGATGTCGTAGCGCAACTGGGTTTTCTCGTTTCTGGGCAGGAACCAGACGATGATGGCAACGGTGGCGATGATGATGGCCAGTCGTGTGAAGAACTTGCGCCAAAAGGCACTGTCTGGTCGGTTGATTTTAATCATAAACGGCTTATTATAGTTTTTACCTTGCGAAAATACTAAAAAAACTCGCCATTGTGCAAAAAAAACAGTACTTTTGCAAAAAATAAAATCTTATCTACATTATTAATAGGATGGCAGAACGAAAAGTAAGGGTGCGTTTCGCCCCAAGTCCTACGGGACCGTTGCATATAGGCGGAGTGAGAACAGCACTCTATAATTATCTCTTTGCACGTCAGCATGGCGGTGATTTCGTGTTTAGAATTGAGGATACCGATTCTCATCGCTTTGTACCTGGAGCAGAAGAATATATCATCGAATCTTTCAAGTGGCTCGGCGTCAAATTCGACGAAGGTGTGAGCTTTGGTGGTTCTCACGGACCTTACAGACAGAGCGAACGCCGTGAGATATACAAGAAATATGTCAAGCAACTGCTGGATGCCGGCAAGGCTTACATAGCGTTTGACACTCCGGAAGAACTGGAGGTCAAGCGTCAGGAGATACAGAACTTCCAATATGATGCGCATACCCGTATGCAGATGCGCAATTCGCTCACCCTTCCCCAAGAAGAGGTGGAGCGTCTCATCGCAGACCATCAACAGTATGTGGTCCGTTTCAAGATAGAACCGGGCGTAGCCGTACATGTGGATGATTTGATCCGTGGTGATGTGCGCATCATGAGTGATATCCTGGACGACAAGGTGCTCTACAAGAGCGCCGACGAGTTGCCCACCTATCATCTCGCCAATATCGTGGATGACCACTTGATGGAGATTACCCATGTGATCCGTGGCGAAGAGTGGCTGCCCAGCGCACCGCTCCATGTGCTGCTCTACAAGGCATTCGGTTGGGAAGATACCATGCCTCGTTTCGCACATCTCCCATTGCTCTTGAAACCGGAAGGCAAAGGAAAGCTGTCGAAACGTGACGGTGACCGTCTCGGCTTCCCTGTATTTCCGCTTGAATGGAAAGATCCCAAGACGGGTGAGGTCTCTTCGGGTTATCGCGAGAGCGGCTATTTCCCCGAGGCTGTCGTCAATTTCTTGGCACTCTTGGGATGGAACCCTGGCACAGAACAGGAACTTTTCTCGCTGGAAGAGTTGGTCAATGCGTTTGATATCAGCAAGTGTTCCAAGTCGGGAGCCCGTTTTGACTACCAGAAGGCAGCATGGTTCAATCATGAATACATCCTCCGTAAAAGCAATGAAGAGATTGCCCACCTCTTTGCCCCCATCGTGGCAGGCAATGGCGTGGACGAGCCGTTGGAGCGCATCACACAGGTTGTGGCGATGATGAAAGACCGCGTGAGCTTCGTGAAGGAACTTTGGGACCTTTGCTCCTTCTTCTTCATCGCTCCATCGGAATACGATGAGAAAACCGTGCGCAAGCGTTGGAAGGAAAATTCCGCACAGGTGATGACCGAACTTGCAGAAGTGCTTGAGGGCATTTCCGATTTTAGTATAGAAGGTCAGGAACCCGTGGTGATGAAGTGGGTAGAGGATAAAGGCTATAAGCTCGGCGATGTGATGAACGCCTTCCGTCTTGCCCTTGTGGGCATCGGCAAGGGACCGGGCATGTTCGATATCTCTGCTTTCCTCGGAAAGGAAGAAACGCTGAAGCGCCTGCGCCGTGCCGTTGAGGTGCTGAAATAAGCCTGCTCTCTGTCTCAACCAAACTGTTTGAATTAACGTGTACACTTTAGCGATATACATATACCAACTCGGTGTGATGCTCTATAGCCTTTTCAACAAGAAGGTGCGGGCAATGTTTATCGGTGAACGCCGTGCCTTCAGGGTGCTGCGCGAGAAGGTAGACCCATCGGCAAAGTATGTGTGGTTTCATGCCGCATCGTTGGGAGAGTTCGAACAGGGGCGGCCGTTGATGGAGCATCTTCGCAAGACGCATCCTGAATACAAGATCTTGCTCACTTTCTTTTCGCCTTCTGGCTACGAGGTGCGCAAGAATTACGAAGGAGCAGATATCATCTGCTATTTGCCCCTTGACACTCCGACCAATGCGCTGCGCTTCTTGCGCACCATCAGACCGTGCATGGCATTCTTTATCAAGTACGAGTTTTGGTACAATTACCTGCATATCTTGAAGCATCGTGGTGTGCCAGTCTACAGCGTGTCAAGCATCTTCCGTCCTGACCAGATCTTCTTCCGTCCTTACGGCAGACAGTATGCACGGGTGCTGAAATGTTTTACCCGTTTCTTTGTGCAGAATGAAGAAAGCCGGCAGTTGCTTGCCAAGATAGGCATCTCAAGTGCGGAAATTGTGGGAGACACCCGTTTTGACCGGGTGCTCCAAATTGCAGAACAAGCGCAGCGCTTGCCTATCGTAGAGGCTTTCAAGCAGCATGCCAAGGTGTTTGTAGCGGGAAGCAGTTGGCAACCCGATGAGGATATTTTTATCAAATTCTTCAATGAACATAAGGACTGGAAACTGATTATCGCCCCGCATGTCATCGGCGAGGAACACATCCAACAGATTTTGTCCAAACTCAATCGCAAGACCGTGCGCTATACCCAGGTTTCTGAGGAAAATGTGTCGGATGCCGAATGTCTGATTATCGACTGCTTCGGCTTGCTCTCCAGTATCTATCACTATGGCGAGGTGGCATATGTGGGTGGTGGCTTTGGCGTCGGCATACACAATGTGCTTGAGGCAGCTGTATGGAATATTCCCGTGCTGTTCGGTCCCAACAACAAACGCTTCCAGGAAGCGCAGGATCTGTTGGCAGCCAAAGGCGGCTTTGAAGTCTGTGATGAGGAAGGTTTCAACGGCTTGATGAACCGCCTGATGACGGATGATGAATTTCTCAACCGTAGCGGCGCCGCCGCAGGTGCTTATGTGAAGCAACGTGCAGGCGCTGTGGAACGGATCTTGGATGAAGTGAAACTGTAAACAGTTATTCATTATAACGATAAATCATATCAGGGGGAGATATCCGTGGATGTCTCCCCCTCATGCTCATCCACCATTTTCTCTGTTTCACCTTTTATTCCTTCTTTTATCTTATTTGTTTTTCGTAAATTTGCAAGAACTTAGCAATCATATATAGGCAAATGAAGAAGAAAATAGACACCTCCCGTGACAAAATTGATTTCGGTACGGGCAAGATTGGTCCATTGTTCCGTAAAATGTTCTTTCCCACGCTCGTCGGCATGATCTTCATGTCGGCACAGACCATCATCGATGGCGTGCTTGTGGGTAGGGGAGTAGGCGCTGAAGGCATTGCTGCCGTCAATATCGTGGCTCCGATATGGACTGTGGTGACGGGCATAGGACTGATGTTTGGTATTGGCGCCTCTGTCGTTGCCAGCATGCATTTGGCTAACGACAATAAGAAGGCAGCGCATATCATTCTAACCCAAGCCTTTGGCATGGGATTCGCTGCCATTTCCGTCATCCTCTTGTTGTGCCTGCTCATGCCTAAGGGCGTTATCTATGCCCTTGGATGCAGCCAGCGACTCGAACATTATGCCCTTGATTACTTGCTGTGGCTCCTTCCGGGAACAGTTTTCCTTTTGTGGCAGTGCGTAGGCATGATGATGGTGCGACTTGACGGGTCGCCGCGCTATGCCATGTGGATGCAGGTGGCGGGAGCTGTGGTTAATCTGACGCTCGACTGGCTCTTCATCTTCCCGATGGGAATGGCAGTAAAGGGCGCAGCCATCGCTACCTCGATCGCGTGCATAGTGGGTGGACTGATGAGTCTGTCCTATTTCATCTGGTTTTCCAGCACCTTGAAATTCTATCGCTTGAAGGCGAGTGTTACCTCGCTTGTGCTTACCCTGCGCAATACTGGCTATATGATGAAGGTGGGTTCTGCCACATTCCTTACAGAGATTGCCATAAGTATCACGATGATTGCGGGCAACTACATGTTCATGTCGATGCTCCATGAGCAGGGTGTAGCCGCCTTTGCCATCGTCTGCTATCTCTTTCCCGTCATTTTCTCGGTCAACAATGCGGTGGCGCAGTCTGCCCAACCCATCATCAGTTACAACTATGGAGCTGGTGCTGAGGCTCGTGTCAGTCGTGCCTTGAGGGTGTCGCTTTATGCTGCCGTGCTCTGTGGTGTGGGTGTATTGGCTCTGCTGATATGGGGCGATCATCTCATCGTCGGTGCATTCCTCAGTTCGTCGGAACCTTCTTATGCTTTGGCTGTCAATGGACTTCCGTGGTTTGCCACCTGCTCCCTGTTCTTTGCGCTCAATGTGGCGTTTGTTGGCTACTATCAAAGTGTGACGAAGGCCAAGCGAGCCATGGTGTATACGGTGCTTAGGGGTATTGTCTTTGCGGTGTTGGGTTTCATGATGCTTCCCCGTTTGTTGGGAACCATCGGACTTTGGATAGCCATCCCGGCAGCAGAGCTGCTTACGCTTGTCATCATCGTGTGTGAGTATGGCGTGATGAAAGGTAAGCTTCATTTGTGATGGAAGTAGGCAACAAATGCCATTGAAGTATATATCAATCTCCGTTCCGTGTCACCGAATGTCCGTTCCGTGTCACGGAATGTGCGTTCGCTGACACGGAATGGCGGTTCCGTGACACGGAACGGAGAATTTCCCTATATGTAAATACAATTTTGGTAAGGCTCATTGGGCTTTGAAGATAAGGGCTGTGGAGCATGGGTGTTAAGTTTTCGGGAAATCTCTTTGCCGACTAAGAGGAAAAAGGTAACTTTGCACAACAATTAAAAGAAAATGACATGATTGAAAATGAAGTGCTGAAAGCAATCCGCGAACGCAGAAGTTGCCGCAAATATAAGAAAGAACAGATCACAGACGAACAGCTCACCGCCGTGTTGGAGGCTGGTACCTGGGCTCCCACAGCTATGGGTAAGCAAGACCCGTATATCGTGGCAGTACAGGACGAACAGTTGTGCAGCGAACTCAGGAAGATGAATGCGGAGGTGATGGGTACTGATGCCGATCCGTATTATGGCGCACCGACTTTGGTATTGGTGTTCGCTTCCGAAGAATGGGCAAACAACGTGAAAGACGGCAGTTTGGTGCTTGGCTCGATGATGCTTGCAGCCCACAGCATAGGACTGGCTTCTTGCTGGATAAACCGTGAGGATGCCATGTTTGCTTCGGAGCGCGGCAAACAGCTGATGAAACAGCTTGGTTTGCCCGAAGGACTGATAGGTGTGGGCGCACTTTCTTTGGGCTATGAGGAAGAAGGCGGTACGCATGCGCCCAAACCACGCAAGACAGATTATTATAAGGTGGTGAAGTAAGGTTCTTACGCACCTTCTATTTTGCTTTTGCTGCAATCATCGTACCTTTGCAAGATACAAGAAACAAAAAGAAAACGATATATTTTTATGGGAAAGATTATTTTGACCGGCGACCGTCCTACCGGTAAGCTGCACTTGGGGCATTATATAGGATCGCTCCGCCGTCGTGTTCTGTTGCAAAATGAGGGCAACTACGACCGTATGTTTGTATTCATGGCAGACGTGCAGGCGTTGACAGACAATGCAGACAATCCGGAAAAGATACGCCAAAATATCATAGAGGTGGCTTTGGACTATTTGGCTGCGGGACTCGATCCCGAGAAGTGCACCCTGTTCATCCAGAGTCAGATACCGGAGTTGGCGGAACTGACCACCTATCTGATGAACCTCATTACGGTGTCGCGTGTGCAACGCAATCCGACCGTCAAGACGGAAATCAAGATGCGTAACTTTGAAGCAAACATCCCCCTCGGCTTCTTTTGCTATCCCGTGAGTCAGGCTGCCGACATCACACTGTTTAAGGCGACAACGGTGCCTGCGGGTGAAGACCAGGAGCCGATGCTTGAGGTGACCAGAGAGTTGGTCCGCCGCTTCAACCAGACTTATGCACCTGTGCTTGTCGAGCCCGAAATCCTTCTTCCCGAGAATGCTACGGCACGTCGTCTGCCGGGCACCGACGGAAAGGAGAAGATGAGCAAAAGCCTTGGAAACTGCATCTATCTGAGTGATTCGGAGAAAGACGTTTGGAAAAAGGTGAAGAAAATGTCGAACGGTGAGCCGCGCATGAGCATGGACGAGCCGGGGCATCTGGACGGCAATGCCGTGTTTACTTATCTTGAGGCGTTCAGCACAGATGACGATTTTGCCAACTATTGGCCTGAATATCACAACCTCGAAGAACTGAAAGAGCATTATGTGAAGGGCGGAATAGGTGACGGAACCTGTAAGAAGTTCCTCAATACGATCATCAACAATATGCTTGAACCGATGCGCCAGCGCCGTCATGAATATGAAAAGGACATCCCTGAAATCTACAATATCTTGAAGAAAGGTACGGAACAGGCACGCGAAGTGGCTGCCCAGACGATGGATGAGGTGCGCAAGGCGATGCGTATAGATTATTTCAACGATGCCGAACTGATACGCCAACAGGCTGAAAAGTTCGCCAATCAGTAATTTGCAATATAGGTAACCGGGATTCTGGTTACCTTTTTTGTTTATAGGAAGTTCTTGCCCACCATGCGGGAAAAAGAAAACAGGCAGTATTCTGAAGTGAATACTGCCTGTTCTATGAATTATGGTTTGTAATAAATTACAAGTTAGGATTCATCGCCTTCCATTCTGATACGGGAGGAACGATGCCAAGCTCAACGATTTCGTCGCGCATCTTGCAAAGGTGCTCGTAGGATTTGCTGAGGGCTGCAAGTTCTTCTTCTGTGCCTGTAGGCTCTACGAAATGAACACCGCTCTTGTCGATGGTCGTAGGCATTGCCATCATCACGTTCTTGAAGCCAAGCGTGTCGTGGTTAACATAGCAGCCTGCGGGAAGCGTGAATTTCTCACCGCCCATAGCAGCCTCGATCATCTTCACTGCGTTGTAGGCAGGGCTCTGGAAAGAGCTGCGTCCACGAAGCTTGATGATATTGGAGCCACCCTGTATGGTGTGGTGTTTGATTTCTTCCCAACGCTCTGCAGAAAGACCCATGTCTGCCAAAGGCTTTCCGTCAACTTTTACTTGCGAAGCGAAAACAGCCATCTGCTCTCCATGACCGCCATAGGTGTGTGCGCCAGTTACCTTGTCTTGCTGAACACCAAATTCGAGGGCAAGCGCTTGCTGCAGACGAGTTGAGTCGAGTGCGGCGAGAGATGTGAGCTGGTTGGGCTTCAATCCAGAGTGGATAAGTGCTGTGAGGGCTGTTACGTCGGCAGGGTTGAAGATGACAACCACGTGCTCAACATCAGGGCAGTATTTCTTGATGTTGTCTCCAAATTCAGCGGCAATCTTGCAGTTTCCTTTCAGCAAGTCTTCACGGGTCATGCCCTCTTTACGAGGCGCACCACCAGAAGAGATGATGTATTTTGCGCCGGTGAATGCTTCTTTGGGGTCAACAGTATAAGTCACGTTCACGCCAGGGAAAGCGCATTGCTGGATTTCATCGAAAACACCATGAACGCCTGGCTCATAAATGTCATAAAGGCAAATGTTGGGGGTGAGACCGAGCATCAGTGCGCTCTGTACCATGTTGGAGCCAATCATACCGCCGGCGCCAACGATTGTGAGTTTCTCGTTAGTTAAGAATTTCATAACTGCTGTATATATTTAAAAGTTCTAATGTATCCCTTTATATCATGGGCAAAGTTACTAAAAAATAAATAATCGGGTGCGCTTATTCCTGATTTAATTTGTTATTTAATCTGAAAAGTTGATGGAATGTAAACTCGGTTTGTCATTTTGTTTTGCGGTCTTGCGATTATTGCCTAACTTAGCACTGGAATATGAACAAAAATAGAAATGTTGTATGGCTAAGGATATCAATTTACGGGTAGAAGAATTGCGCGAAGTGATGCGCAGAGAACATTTGGATGCCTTCGTTTTTCCAAGCACGGATCCTCATAATGGTGAGTATGTTCCGGCACATTGGGAAGGACGCAAATGGATTTCAGGATTTGACGGCTCTGCAGGAACGGCGGTGGTGACCATGGATGCAGCTGCACTTTGGACAGACTCGCGTTATTTCCTGGCTGCGGAAGAACAGTTGGCGGGTACAGAGTTCGTGTTGATGAAGGAGGGCATAGAAGGTGTCCCTACGATCAGTGAATGGCTGGGCATGAAGTTGGCGGATGCAACTTCTCCGGAAGTGGGCATTGACGGCATGACCTCCAATTATAATATGGTGACGGCGTTGAAAAACGCTTTGAAGAATGAAGGCGGCATTACGCTGCGGACCAACTTTGACCCTCTGGACCAAATTTGGAAAGACAGACCTGCGGTTCCAGCAAATCAAGTGGAAATACATCCCCTTGAATTTGCAGGAGAAAGTTGCTCTTCCAAGTTACGTCGCCTTCGTGAGGTGCTGAAGACTCATCATGCAGACGGCGCGTTGGTTTCGACCCTTGACGATATCGCCTGGATTCTCAATCTCCGCGGTTCTGATGTGCATTGCAATCCTGTCTTCGTGGCTTACCTGTTGGTGACATCTTCCGGGGCAACCTTATATATAAATAAGGATAAGCTCACGGCAGATGTGTGCGACTATCTGGAGGGTGAGGGCGTCGGCGTGGAAGACTACGATGATGTTGTCAAAGGCGTGGGCTCTTACGGTGGCTATAATATCCTTGTTGACCCCAACCAACTGAATGATACGATATATACCCAGTTCCGATGCCCCGAAATCATAGAGGCTCCGTGTCCTGTGTCGGCAATGAAGGCCGTTAAAAATCCTATCGAAGTGGAAGGATTCAGACATGCCATGCTGCGTGACGGCGTCGCTCTGGTGAAATTCTTCAGGTGGCTTAAGGGTGCTGTGGCTGCAGGTGGACAGACGGAAATGTCGATAGATGAAAAGCTTACGGCATTGCGTGCCGAACAACCGCTGTTTCGTGGAATATCGTTTGATACGATAGCCGGATATCAAGCGCATGGGGCTATCGTGCATTATGAAGCAACACCGGAAACAGATGCCGTGTTGAAACCTGAGGGGCTGATACTGATAGATTCCGGTGCACAATATCAGGACGGCACTACAGACATCACACGAACGGTGGCGTTGGGCCCGGTTACGGACGAGCAACGCAAGGTGTATACATTGGTATTGAAGGGACATATCGAATTGGAAATGCTGAAATTCCCGGATGGAGCTTCGGGCACACAGCTTGATGCCGTGGCACGTATGGATATGTGGCGTGCGGGCATGAACTTCCGGCATGGCACAGGTCATGGCGTGGGCTCATTCTTGAATGTGCATGAAGGTCCTCATCAAATACGTATGGAATGGAAACCCGCACCTATCAAGGAGTGGATGACGGTGACGGATGAACCTGGACTTTATCTTGCAGGGAAGTTTGGCGTGCGGACGGAGAATACATTGCTCGTCGTTCCTTATATGACTACCGAATTCGGGAAGTTCCTGCAATTCGAACCTCTCACCCTTTGCCCGATAGACACAGAACCGATTATTGTGGAGATGCTTTCCGATGAAGAGTTGGCGTGGTTTAATGGCTACCATGCTCGTGTGCGGGAAAAACTGCTGCCGATGCTCGATGACGAGCAGGACCGCAGATGGCTTATAGAAGCTACGTGCGAACTGAAGAGACAATAAGTTCATACTTCCCGGATGGGCTGGATTTCCTTGTAAGACGGGCGTGATCTGGCAACGGACTTCTTGGGAATAAATGCAAAAGTCGGCTAAATATTTGGCTATTTGATAAATAAGATGTAATTTTGCACGCGCAAATCGTAGTGGGTATCGCTACGGGCATTAATGTTTAACAATTAAAAACAAAAGAACAAAAATGATTATCGTACCAGTTAAGGATGGTGAGAACATCGAGAGAGCTCTCAAGAAATTCAAGAGAAAATTCGAAAAGACAGGCGTGGTGAAAGAACTTCGTTCACGTCAGCAATTCGATAAACCCTCTGTTCTTAAGAGACTTAAGATGGAGCACGCTGTCTATGTGCAGAAATTGAGAGCACAGGAAGACTAAAAAGTTTCTGAAAAAATTTGGTAGGCTGAATATTATTCCGTAAATTCGTTGCCGAAAACAAGTAAGCAGAGAAGTGCGTGATGATAGAACGGTTCTTGAATTATTTGAGGCTTGAACGCGGTCGGTCTGTTCTTACCATAGATGAGTACCGGCGTGATTTGACAGACTTTGAATCTTTCTTTGGCCGTCTTGACAATCATCTGACATGGGAGTCGGTGGACTCTACTACTGTCCGTGGGTGGATAGAATATATGTTGGATAAGGGCAATTCTGCATCTTCTGTCAACAGGAGATTGAGTGCTCTTCGCTCTTTGTTCCGCTTTGCCATGAGTCGCCATCTCGTTTCGAGTAATCCAACGTTTGGTGTGCATGCTCCCAAGAAAGGGAAAACTCTTCCGTCATTTCTTAAAGAAGGGCAGATGGAAAATCTGCTGGATGGAATCGACTGGGGAAATGACTTTAAGGGTGTGCGTGATAGGACGATACTGCTGGTATTCTATGAAACTGGCGTGCGTCTTTCTGAACTTATAGGGCTCGATGATGGGAGCTTCGACTACCCGCAGCGGGTGGTTAGAGTTCTTGGAAAGAGAAATAAGCAGCGGGTTATTCCGTATGGGGATGAGCTGGCGCAAGCTATTGATACATATCTTGGAATCCGGGATTGTAGCGTGTGTCGCAAATCTACCGCTTTCTTCTTGACTGAAAAAGGAGATCGAATGACTGCTTCGCAGGTGAGAAATATAGTGGAGAAACATTTGAGGAGAGTATGTACGCTTAAGAAAGTGTCGCCTCATGTACTCCGGCATACATTTGCAACGGCTATATTGAATCATGGTGCAGACCTTGAAAGTACTAAGAGGTTGCTTGGACATGCAAGCTTGACGACAACAGAGGTGTATACCCATGTTTCGTTCGAGCGGTTGAAACAAGAATATAGAACGGCCCATCCGCGGGCTTAACCCTTAAAACCGGAGGTAACTATGGAAATTAAAATTCAGTCGATACATTTCGACGCTACCGAGAAACTTGAAGCTTTCGTAGAGAAGAAAGTCGAGAAACTGGAAAAAACTTACGAAGATATTCAGAAAGTAGAGGTGCAGTTAAAAGTCGTCAAACCGGCTACATCTTTAAATAAGGAAGTTAGCATAACGGTATTGGTACCGGGAAGCAAACTCTTTGTAGAGAAAACATGTGATACATTTGAAGAAAGTGTTGACTTGTGTGTGGACTCAATGAAGGTGCAATTGACGAAATTCAAGGAAAAACAAAGGAATAAATAAAAAAGTCGCTTAAAAATTTGTGCGATAAAAAAATAATGCGTATCTTTGCAGCCGCTTTCAGAAAGGTTCGAAACAGCTGTTTACGGCTGCAGAGATTTTGCCTCTTTAGCTCAGTTGGCCAGAGCACGTGATTTGTAATCTCGGGGTCGTT